>CAZXWU010000306.1:1466-2330 GCA_964644495.1 uncultured Tissierella sp. | reverse complement strand
ATATCAAAATGCTAAACCAGTATTTATAGATAGTGATTATGAAACTTGGAATATGGATCCAAAAGCATTGGAAGAAGCATTTGAAAAATATCCACAAGTAAAAGCAGTCATAGTAGTACATCTATATGGACTATCAGCAGATATGGACAAGATAGTAGAGCTTTGCAAGAAACATAAGGCAGTCTTGATAGAAGATGCAGCTGAGAGTTTAGGAAGCACTTACAAAGGAAAAGAGACAGGTTCATTTGGTGATTATGGGATATTTTCTTTTAATGGAAATAAGATAATCACAACATCAGGTGGAGGAATGCTAGTATCAGATAATAAAGAGAGAATAGAAAAAGTTAGATTTTGGTCAACTCAAGCTAGAGACCAAGCAAGACACTATCAACATAGTGAAATAGGATTTAATTATAGGATGAGTAATATAGTAGCAGGTATAGGTAGAGGACAGCTAAAGGTGTTAGATAAAAGAATAGCTAAGAAAAAGTATATATTTGAGTATTATAAAAGACAACTAGAAGATCTAGAAGGTATAGAGTTTATGCCAATAAATGACTGGAATAAGCCTAATTATTGGTTATCATGTATTACATTAAGTGGACAAGTTAGACCACTGGATATCATGGAAGGATTAGAAGAGGCAAATATAGAGTCAAGACCAATATGGAAGCCAATGCATATGCAGCCTTTCTTCCAAGAATATGATTATATAGGTGGAGATGTAAGTGAGAAGTTATTTGAAAATGGAGTCTGCTTGCCAAGTGATACAAAGATGACGGATGAGGATCTTCAGAGAATTTGTTCAATTATAAAGGGACTGTGGTAAATGGAGTCAGTAAAGATAAAACAAACAATATACAG
>CAZXWU010000306.1:0-1456 GCA_964644495.1 uncultured Tissierella sp. | reverse complement strand
TGCCAAGTGATACTAAGATGAGTGATGAGGATTTGGAGAGAGTTTGTGAGACAATTAAGAACTTGTGGTGATAGGTGGGTGAGGGATTGTATAGAAAATATTTTAAACGATTAATGGATATTGTATTGTCATTATTTGGATTGATTGTATTATCTCCAATAATGCTTATAGTAGCGATACTTATAAGAATAAAGCTAGGGAGTCCTGTCATATTTAAACAGGAGAGACCAGGACTTAATGAAAAAATATTTACTATGTATAAATTTAGGACAATGCTTAACTCAAAAGATAAGGATGGAAATTTACTGTCAAATGAAAAAAGACATACAAGATTTGGTAAAATCTTAAGAAGTACAAGTATAGATGAACTACCAGAACTAGCAAATGTATTAAAAGGGGATATGAGTTTAGTAGGACCGAGACCTTTATTGGTAGAATATTTATCTAGATACAATGAACATCAGGCAAGAAGACATGAAGTAAGGCCAGGAATCACAGGACTGGCTCAAGTAAATGGCAGAAATGCAATATCCTGGGAGGAAAAATTTGATTACGATGTGGAATATGTAGATAGTTATAGTTTAATAATAGATATTAAATTACTTATACAGACAGTGCTTAAGGTCTTTAAAAGAGAAAATGTTAATCAAAGTCAAAATACTACAATGATAAAGTTTATGGGGAATAAGCAAGAAATGAAATAATAAAAGATCGGTGGTTATATTATGGCAAAATTATTGATTTTAGGAGCAGGGGGACACGGAAAAGTAGTAGCAGAAATAGCAGAATATATGAATAAATGGAATGAAATATCTTTTTTAGATGATAATTTAGATTTAAAAGAAGTCAATGGTCACAAAGTAATAGGAACTATAAGTGACTATAAGCTACATAGAGATAAATATGAATATGCCTTTGTTGCTATTGGAAACAATAAATTGAGATTAAGCTTAATAGAAGAATTGCTAGAAAATGAATATGAAATACCTATATTAATTCATCCTTTTACAGCAATTAGCCATAGAGTTGAAATTGGTATGGGAACTGTAGTTGTTGCTGGAGCAATAATCAATACAAATACATCAATAGGTAAAGGGTGTATTATAAATACTACATCTAGTGTAGGACATGACTGTGTGGTTGGGGATGGAGTACATATATCATCAGGTGCAAATATAGGTGGAACAACTACCATAGGCAAACATTCATGGATTAGTATTGGATCAAGTGTAATTAACAATATTAATATTGGTGAAAATGTACTAGTAGCATCTGGAGCTTCAGTTATAAGTGATATTAAAGATAATGTTTTAGTTGGGGGAGTCCCTGCTAAGTTTATTAAGGAATTGAAATAAACAGATATGGGGTGATTATAATGATTGGAGGAGCTTTTAGAAGATTTGGATTTTGGGGACTAGATTTAATAAAAGGTGGACAAATAAGAAAATATTATAGA
>CAZXWU010000305.1:0-2343 GCA_964644495.1 uncultured Tissierella sp. | reverse complement strand
CATGGAGTCTCCTTCACGCAAATAAGCTGGTGCTTCTAGGTAAGTGATATTAATATTAGTTCCATCAATAGGGTTTTTAAAATCCCTTACCATTTCAGATATTTTATTTATGTTACGCGTATATGTTAGCGTTGTACTGTATTCCAATTGTCTCCATGAGTTATCATAGCCTAAACCTAGCTCAACACCATGGTTTCGTACATCACCAGCTTGAACATAAAATCCAGAGTATCCAGAAGATTTAGACATCTCAGAGATAAAAGTTTGGTTGTACGTGTTCGATTTATATGCTGTGGCATCAAATCTTATTTTATTATTAAATAAACGAGTGTTTAAACCTAACTCCCATGATCTAGTTTTCTCTGGTCTAAAATCAGGATATGGATAAGTTGAAATTGGATTAACATGTCCTTGAGACATTTCGTAAGTAACCGTTCCAGGAGTAATGCCTACTTGAGAAATTGGTGAACCTACCTCAGTAAATGATGTTCTTAGCTTCATGTAAGATATAAATTTAGGAAGTGTTACCATATCTGACACTATACCCGATAAACCAAGAGAAGGGTAGAAAATAGGTGATGTTTTGTTATTGCTTACAAGTTGTGAAGCCCAATCCCCACGACCCGTAGTAGATAGGTAAAGCATGTTTTTCCAACCTAATTCAGCACTAGCAAAAAGAGCTACATTTCTTGTTCTTCTATAAGATTCTCCTCCACCTCCACTTACATCAGGGTCAACGTTACTTGTTGAGAAAAAATTAGGAATAGTTTTCAAACGTCCTCCTACGCTAACACCTGTAGAGTGATGATCTTCAAAACTAGAACCAAGGTTGGCTGTTAATGAAAGATCATTATCCCAAGATTTATTCATGTTCAGCATAATATCTGCATATGTTTGCTTAAATCTATTCTCATCTCTTAAGTAATTGCCTTTCGCATTCTCCAAATCAGTATCACCAGTAAAAAGAGGGCGTGTAGAAGCATGAAGTTCTCTTTTAAGTGTAGTATAAGTATTGTCAAGACGAACTCGTCCAGCAATATTTAACCAAGTAAAGATATCATATTGCACTCTACCGTGTAACATATACCTATCCTTTTCACTCATAAACATTTCTCTATTTACAATCCAGTAAGGGTTCTCTAAATCGACCCCTTGATCTCCATAAGGCCAATACTGCGTATGGATGCGTCTATCAGAATTATATCTTTCCCAGATTTTCACATTTTCAAAGTCATCACCTCTTGGAAACAAATAGAGTGCAGGTAGTGGATTAAAATATCTTCCTTCAGCAAGCATGTTTTGATCACCTTGCACTATATAACTTGCTCCAACATCTATATGCAGTCTGTCATTTAAATGTAGTGAAGTGTTACGAGCACTAAAGTTATAACGATAATACTCATTATTTGGTATTATTCCTTCTGAATGAGTGCTTCCCACTGAAATGAAGGTCTGACTCTTTTGAGTTCCCCCAGAAAGAGAAAGAGAGTTTATAGTACTGAACCCCGTATTGAAAAAATCCATAGGATCAAAAGATGATGGAGTGGATAGTTTTTCTCCCCAGCTTCTGTAAGTGTTTTGTTCAGTTCCATATGTGTTCTGGAAATCTGGTCCATATGAAGGTTTTATCATCTCAGTGTTAGTCGAAAAGCTTACCTTAAATGCTCCTTCTGTCCCCTTTTTTGTGTTAATTAGAATGACCCCATTTGCAGCAGCAGCTCCGTAAAGAGCAGCAGCAGAAGGGCCTGTAAGAACAGATATGCTATCAATATCATCTGTATTGAAATCAGAAATACCCTCACCACCAGATGGAACTCCATATTCACCACCAGTTACTCCTCTGCTCTCATTGCCAATAGGCATCCCATCTACCACATAAAGAACATTATTGCTACCTACAATAGATTTAGCACCACGCATAATTACACGTGTAGCACCACCAATACCTGCAGCAGATCGTGTTATTTGTACTCCAGCAACTTTACCACTAAGAGAGTTTATAAAGTTAGCTTCTTTAATGTCAGTTAAAGCCTTGTTGTCTACACTTTGAACATTATAACTCAACGCCTTCTCCGATCGTTTAATCCCCAGCGCAGTTACAACTAACTCATCTAGCATTTCGCCGTCTTCTCTCATAACAACTCTTAGAGTGTTTCTTCCAGAAATATTAAGAAGCTGAGATTCATAACCTATATATGAGAATAGTAACTTAGTATCACTCTCAGAGATAGCCAATGTAAATTTCCCATCAAAGTCTGTTGCAGTTCCTGTAGAAGTTCCTTCTACAATAACGTTTACACCTATTAGGGGCTCATTATTGTTGTCTACAACTGTACCTGTTAT
>CAZXWU010000304.1:0-2352 GCA_964644495.1 uncultured Tissierella sp. | reverse complement strand
GTATGCAGTAAGAGCTAAATGTAGAAAATTCTGTGAGCATTTAGTGGGTTTTACTCCAGAGTTTCATGATGGTAGCCCTTCAATTAAATATCAAATAGAAAACCAAGCGTGGTTTTTTCGTTCTTGGGATAGTGATCCGACTATATCATCTATGCTAGTGATGTTGAATGACATAGAAGATTATTTTAAGAATCATAAACTTGAAAATGTATGGTTTAAACTGATTGGTGACTCACCTAGAATCGTATTTTATTTACTTTCCATGAATGATCTAGGGCTACCTGAAGATTTATATATCAAAATGAACTCCCGAGGTAAGGCCCTTACAAACTTTGAACATTTCAAATCTCAGTTCTCTAAAATTATTCCATCGACTACCCGGGCTGAATTTAATATTAAGATTGATAATCAATGGTCTGATTTATTCTGGTCCTTACATAAAGATAAGGACTTGAATGATATTGCAGCATCAGTTGATGCTTCATTTCTGCGTTTTTATAATTATATTACTGATCTATTAATAGTTACTAAAGACATCGATATATCTGACAGTTACTGGCTAACTACTGCTCGCGACGTCTATGCCAATAACAAAGATAATGTCATATTTTTATTCCAGTGTTTAGACTTATTTGTCACACAAAGAGCCCATCATCCAAATTATTTCCATGAATATTTATATATTGTTAAGTCAGATTTTTCCAAAGTTCGCACTAGGATATTTTTTCAACAGCCATCTGAGGATTTGTTCTCAAAATGCTCGCAAGTATATGATAATACACACAGAAGCAACCCATTCTCAATTGGTGAACAGCTTTTATTATATGCATTTATCCTTAATTTAAAAAATAGCATCAACAACTTCTCAACTAAAATAAGAAGAATCCGTAATTTAATAGCGTCTTCTGAGGATCAACTAAGAAAAGATAACTTGAAAGATCTTTATACTGAAATTGAATATATTTTATTTAACTCGTCTGTTCGTGAGTCTCGACTATTTTCAAAACATCAAATTCAAGAAGAAATTGATAAGACAGCTTTCATCAATCAATTTGAGAACCTAGAAGAGACTATCTATCGCCTTGAGGACCATAGGATTTTAAGAGGTTCAATAGCAATCATAGGTTTAGATGAAATCGATGTATATTCCAGATTATTCGATATTGCTTTCAAAGAACACTCAGAGAATGACTTATTGATGACAAGTAGGGCTATGACTACTATTGGCAACTACTCCCAACAGTATGGAGGTCGAAAGTGGAGATTTGGCACTAGAAAAGAAAGTAGTTGGCGTGAACTATTCACAAAAAGTGATAGAAGACAAGGTTTCGATAATACGAGTAGTATTTTAAAAAGATATCTTTTAAGTTCTATTACTAATGATGAAGTGTTTAACGAACAATTGATTGAAAGCTACTCACCTATATCCTATCCATGGAGATTTTATTTTTCTAAATATCTAGGTTTTCATAAGTATAGTAAAGGGTTTTACTATTGGGAAAGTCGAGACTTAAAACCGTATGAATGCTTCATGATTAATCAGGAAACCTTTAGGGGTAAGTGCTGGGATCCTTTTCTTTTAGAACTGAGTACATTATATCCTGATAACTGTCGACTTGAGGAGTATGGTGAACCCCTACTATTCAGTCACTTAAACTGCATAATAAATATCAAAATGCTGAATGATCGTTTCGTATTTTTTGCCTCCGAATCTGATTCAGATAGTAAAGACTTTATGAAGCAACTTATAAGCAAAGAAATTTTAGATCCAGACTCTAATTTACTAATTCCACAAAATGACCAGGGAGTAGATTTAATCGACCGTATTAAATTATGTTCTAATACCTTTGATAAAATTATTAACTTTAAATAGCTTTAAACCTTGATTTGTAACTATCCCCTAAATTACCCATACAACTATCTTGCAAATCAGGCTCTATTGATTTAGTGATGACGAATGCAGAATAGTAAACACCGATAATGATTTCTGCAATTCTATTTCTAAGTAATAGAGAAATATAGTCAAAGGAATCTAAAATAGTTACAAGGCAACCGAGCGCAAGTACTACAAATGTAGGCTTAGCAAGGTTAACACTGTGACCGTTTAGTAGTTCGCTGACTATAGTTGTAATGAAGAAAAATTTAAGTGGAAACAGTACATAAACAACAATGTAAATATATTCACGAAGTTTAAAGGACAGTATACTCGCACTAAAAATAATGTTGGTATATTTGTTGGTATAAAGAAATAAAATGAAAACTAATCCTTTATATATTAATTATTTACGTCATCAGTATGGTTGATACTGGGCCCACCATATTTTAATTCAAGGCTTACCGTAGCATTCGGTA
>CAZXWU010000303.1:0-2359 GCA_964644495.1 uncultured Tissierella sp. | reverse complement strand
CCCGCTACCGGATTCCCCCTGTAGTGGGTTTTCTAATGCCAAAATGCAATTATACTATTATTGGAGCAAATAAACAAACACGCTAGAGGGGTGCGGAGGGAAACACATATAGAAATCCCCTCACTATATATATAAAGGAGTATAGATATGGATGATTATATATTATTTAAGTGTCAGGCTTGTGGATGCGAGTTTGCGGTATTAGAAAAGTATGTAAAGCACAATAAAAACAGTCATAAATATATTAGTTGTCCTAGCTATGGCAAGCATAAAAATATCCATGTAGTAGGATTTAAGGAAATTAAAAGGATGATGGAAGAAAAGAAGGGCGTACTGTTATAGCAAGGGTGAGCATATAGCATTAAATGGCTTGAAATAGCAAACAAAAATAAAAGGTAGGTGGTGATGTGAAGGGGTTAACAAGAAATCAAAAGATATTTTGTGATGAATATTTAATAGATCTAAATGCTACTAGGGCATATAAGTCTGCATATAAAAATGTAACTAAGGATGAAACAGCTGCAGCATCATCAAGTAGATTGTTAAGAAATGTTAAGGTCAAGGCTTATATTGATAAGAAGATGGCAGAAAGAGAAGAGAGAACAGAAATAACTCAAGATAAGGTCTTAAAAGAGTTGGCCAAAATAGGATTTGCAGACATTAAAGATTACTTAGAGTATAGAACAGCCAAAACAGTAGTTGAATATGATGAAGATGGAGAACCTGTCATAGATTATAGACAGATTATAGATGTAATTGATAGTAATGATGTAGATACAAGTATAATTCAAGAAGTATCAATAGGTAAAGATGGGACCTTTAAATTTAAACTGTATGATAAGCATAAAGCATTACAAGATATAGGAAAGCACTTGGGAATGTTTGTAGATAAGCTGGAACATAGTGGCAACATAGATACTGGAATGAGTAAATTAAACTCCATATTAGAACAGTTGAAGGAATGATAATATGGATAAAGAAGAGCTGCAAGGAGAACAATTATTACTATCAGATAAATACAAAGATTTTTTAAAGTATGATGCACCAGTTGAATTTCTTGAAGGAACTACATTTGCAGGTAAAACAACAGTAGGAATAGTTAAATTCATGTTAAAGATAGCTGAAAGCCCTAAGAAACTTCACGTATTGAGTGGATTAGACCTAGGAACCATAGAAAAGAATATAATCAATAAAGACCTAGGCATAACTGATATATTTGGAAACTTAGTTCAGTATAATGCAAGTGGTAGGGGAAATCACTCATTACCACATATAATATATAAGACACCTATAGGAGAAAAGATAATCTATGTATTGGGCTATGATAATAAGACTAGGTGGAAAAAGGCATTAGGTGGACAGTATGGATCTGTTTATATAGATGAAATCAATATAGCAGATATGGAGTATGTAAGAGAAATCTCTATGAGGTGTGATTATTTATTAGGAACCTTGAATCCTGATGATCCTAACTTACCAATTTATAAAGAATATATAAATCATAGCAGGCCATTAGATAAATATAGAGATGATGCACCAGCTGAAATAAATAAAATGTTAAACGAAGAACCAAAACCTAATTGGGTCCATTGGTTCTTTTCTTTTGCTCATAATCTAGGGCTAACTAAAGATAAGTTAGAGCAGGTAATATTGAATGTACCCAAGGGTACTAAGTTATATAAGAATAAGATACAAGGCCTTAGAGGTAGGGCTACAGGCTTAATATTCTCTAACTTTACAAGAAGACATAATGTAAGGTCAGTAGATTGGCTTAAAAGAAGAATGGCTGATAGAAAGGACCCTTTAAAGTTTATTCATTTCTCGTGTGGAGTAGATACAGCATATTCCCAAGAGTCTGCTGATACTATAAGTTTTATATATCAAGGTATAACAGATAAGGGTCAATTAATTATCCTAGATGAAGAAGTTTACAACAATGCAGAATTAGATATACCTATAGCTCCAAGTGACACTGTTGAAAGGTTAATATCATTTTTAGATAGAAACAAGGACAAATGGGGATTTTCTAGGGATGTATTTATTGATTCTGCAGACCAGGCAACTATAACAGAACTAAATAAACACAAAAGAGAAAAAGGAAGTGTATATAACTTCCTTAATGCCTACAAAAAGGTTGAAATCATAGACAGGATAAACTTCCAGTTAGGTTGGTTAAATGTAAACAAAGTTAAGGTACGAGCTGATTATATTGTATTAGATCATTGTGTTGAGCACATATCCGAATTAGAAAGCTATAGCTGGAAAGAAGATAAGTATGAACCTGAGAATCGTAATGATCATACAATTAATGCCAGTCAGTATGGCTGGATTCCATTTAGACTAAAGATAGGAGTAGGTG
>CAZXWU010000302.1:0-2362 GCA_964644495.1 uncultured Tissierella sp. | reverse complement strand
AAGAATAAAGGAAAAGGGGAGATTATATGCTTAACTCAGTAGTACTTATTGGAAGGTTGACAAGGGATCCTGAATTAAGGTACATCCCTGTAAGTGGAACAGCGGTATCGAAATTCATACTAGCTATAGACAGGGGATTGTCCAAGGAAAAGAAACAAGAAATGGAGTCGAAAGGGCAACCTACTGCAGACTTTATCCCTATAACAGTATGGGGGAAGATGGCTGAAAATGTAGCCAATTATTTAGCAAAAGGAAGATTAGTAGCAATCCAAGGCAGGATTCAAACAGGATCATACGATAAAGACGGGACTAGAGTATATACAACTGAAGTAGTAGCCAATAATGTGGAATTTCTGGAATGGGGAGACAAGAAACAAGATAGTAATGATTGGGGAAGTGGGATGGATGGATTTCATCCAGTAGATAATGAAGATATACCATTTTAAAGGAGGGGAAATAATGAGGGAGATTAAATTTAGAGCAATGCCCAGATATACAAATATGTGCCAAGATGAATTAAAGGAAATGCCTCAATATGATGGAACCTTTATATATGGACACTTAATAGACAATTATATTGTTGGGGATGCGATTGAAGCAACAGATGAATACATTAGTTTAGAATATTGGGTGCCAATAAAAAAAGAGACAATGGGCCAGTATACAGGACTAAGGGATAAAAATGGCAAGGAAATTTATGAAGGAGACATCGTAGAAGTTGAAACAATTTCTTACACCGACTGCTCCAAGGAAGAAGTAGAGAGCATTTGGCATCATGAGGGGGTCATGGAGTTCCACCAGAATGGATGGTGTATAGTAAAGAAAACTGATACTGGAAAGAGTTTAAAGCCTTTATTCTTCAGCAACCTAAAGAATAATCCTGATGATCCTGACACAGACATATTTGAAGTGGTGGGTAATATATTTGAAAATCCTGAAATGTTAGGAGATGTATAAAGTGGCCAAGTATGATTATAGTACAAAACTAAAAGAAGAGAATAAATTCTTTCTGTATGATGACGATGATAACCTGATTTTAATTGAGGAAATAGATGTTGACCCAATGATGGTTGTTAATGGATACATGGAATTAAAAGGAAGTCGGTTCTTTGTAGATTACAAAGGTAGCAATATAGAAAAAGCCAAGTGCAAAGTTAAGGTTCAAATCAGCTTTGACATAGAAGACATTCAGGAGGTGGACTGATTAAATTGTGGCCAAAAACTAGGATGGGAGTGACTATAGATGTCCTTTAACTATAATCAATTTACCAAAGCAGAATTAGCTGATTTTCTCAATAAGTATGGGAATGATTTTAAATATATAACCAAACCTTATCAAGTAATACTTGAAGAGAAAATAGACAAACTCCATACCCAGGTAGAGGAATTGCTCCACCAGAACGAAACTTTAATATCAGTACTGAAAGATGAAGATCTAACTGCAGAAAAGAGAATGGAAGCTAGTGTAGGGTTGTCAAAAAATCATGAAATGTTCAATACTTTAAATAAAGAAATAGACAAACTTCACAACATTATGATGGAGGGATAAAGATGGAAGGTTGTAAATTTATTAAGGCATGGATAGGCAAGTGTGGAAAGCCTACAACAAATGGCACCAACTATTGTGAAGAACATATAGGCAAAGAATGTGTTCATTGTGGAGGGCAAGCTACTCATGAATGCGACAGAACACCATATAACTTTGTATGCGGAGCACCACTTTGTGGCAGTAAGGATTGCATAGACAAGCATAACAAAGGGCATGATAAAATGGCTGAAGACACTAGAAAGAAATTCAACCCTACTGTAAAGGATATTAAAGAAAGAGGATTAGGAATAATTGACAAAGAAACAGAAAAAGCAGTCATAATGGCCAAAGATATGAGAATTGATAACAAAATAGTAAAAGATCAATGCAGTAGGGCTTTGTCCAAAGCAACATTTCTGCAGGAAATAGGGCTAATAACCCAAAAAGAACTACTTGAAATAGTAGGAAGCATAACAACCCAAATCTTTGAAGATTCAATTGACGGGGTTTCTTTGGAAGTTAAAAGAGGGAGGATTAAAGATGGAAGATAAAAAAGGAACAGTAAAAAGACATTTAGGAAGAATAGAAGTAGATATAAGGGATGGAAGGGCGGTCGGAGCAATGCTTGACGGACTAACCAGTGCAGGATATGAAGTAGTGACATATCCAAATGAAGATAAGCATGGAATGTTCCTGGGAGAAACAATGGATGTGTACGAAATACATTAGGTAGGAGGCGATAGGGTTGCATTATTTCACTAAAATAACAGGAATAAGGGAAACCGACCAGGGAACTGACCTTATCGTCAACATCCCTGGAGAAAAGCTAGGTAG
>CAZXWU010000301.1:0-2369 GCA_964644495.1 uncultured Tissierella sp. | reverse complement strand
AGAGTGACTAAGGATAAGGTGGAAGGGATAGCTGTGGAAGTTATCAAGTACGCTGATATGATTTCAAGGGAGCTTGGCTATAGGGGTTAGATTTAATATAAGATTTTCCTTCAAACTAGATTATTTATCAAAATAAAGGGGATAAATTAGATAGTACAGATAAAGGATGATTATATGGATAATAAAACTCAAGGATATGTAACCATAGTCGGTGGAACAAATATAGATATCCAAGGATTTCCTAAGAACAAGCTGATATTTCAAGATTCGAATATGGGAAATGTAAAGGTATCTCTAGGTGGAGTAGGGAGAAACATAGGTGAAAATCTGGTCAGACTTGGAGTAAATACTAAGCTAATATCGATTATAGGAGATGATGTCTATGGCAATTTAGTCCTAGAACATTCTAAGGATATAGGGCTGGATTTGGAAAACACTTTAGTTTTACAAGGAGAAAATACATCTGTATATTTATCCATATTAAACCATATAGGTGATATGGAGCTTGCTATATCCAGTATGGACATATATGACAAGATGGACATAGATTTTATAATAAAACAAAGAGATGTTATAGAAAACTCTAGTCTATGTATCATTGATACCAATATACCAAAGGGGATAATCCAATATATTTTGACCGAATTTAAAGGAGTGGACTTTTTCCTAGATACAGTTTCAACTGGGAAAACTGAAAAAATCAAAGATTTAATAGGGAGTTTTCACACTATAAAGCCCAATAGATTTGAGGCAGAGATACTTACAGGTATCAAAATCCAAGACGATAATGATCTAGAGAAGGCTGCCAAAATTTTACATGATAAAGGCGTAAAGAATATATTTATTACATTAGGGGAAAATGGGGTCTTCTATAGCAATGGCAGGACCATAGGGCATAAATCCACACCTAAGGTCCAGATAAAAAATGCCACAGGGGCTGGGGATGCCTTTGTGGCAGCCCTTGCATATGGATATATGAATAATCTAGAAATTGATCAAGTGGTAGATATAGCAGTCTCTGCATCTATAGTGGCACTTTCACATGAAGATACTATAAACCCAAAGATGTCGATTGAAGAAATCAAATCAAAGATGAAGGAGAATGAATTATGTTAGAAAGATACCTAGATATAAACCCAGAAGTAAAAGAAGCTTTAGATGAAGGTAGACCAGTAGTAGCATTAGAATCTACTATTATATCCCATGGTATGCCATATCCAAGAAATGTAGAGACTGCACTTAATGTTGAAAAAATCATAAGAGACAATGGGGCTATACCAGCTACTATTGCAATATTAAAGGGCAAGCTTAAAGTGGGTCTGACGGAAGCTGAAATAGAATATTTAGGCAAGGCTGCAGAAAAAGTAGTAAAGACATCTAGAAGAGATATCCCCTTTATTATCGCTAGAAAAGCTGACGGGGCAACTACTGTTGCATCAACTATGATAATCGCTAACCTTGCAGGAGTTAAAGTATTTGCTACTGGAGGGGTAGGTGGGGTTCATAGGGGTGCTGAAACTAGCTTTGATATATCAGCAGATTTACAAGAACTAGCTAATACAAATGTTGCTGTAGTTTGTGCAGGTGCAAAATCCATACTGGATATAGGGCTTACACTGGAATACTTAGAGACAATGGGAGTGCCTGTAGTTGGTTTTGCAACTGATGAAATGCCCGCCTTTTATACTAGGCAAAGTGGCTATGGGGTAGACTACCGAATAGATGACACCATGGAGCTAGCTTTGGCTATAAAGGCAAAATGGGACTTAGGTTTAGATGGTGGTTTAGTGATAGCAAACCCAATACCAGAAGAGTATCAAATGGACTATAATCTGATAAGTAAGTCTATAGAAGACGCATTAGTTGAGGCAGAGGAAAAGGGAATAAAAGGTAAAGAAAGCACTCCTTTCCTACTTGCCAAGGTGAAGGACATAACCAAAGGAGATAGTTTAGAAGCCAATATCCAATTGGTATATAATAATGCTAGATTAGGAGCTAAATTAGCTGTAGATCTATCGCAAGTATAAAGGATTCAGGCATCTGCCTGAATCCTTTAATTTATTCTTTTACAGCTGCTATAGCATCAATTTCTACATGATAGCCATAATGCAGGTCTCTAGTAGGTACAATTGTCCTAGCAGGCTTATGATCTCCAAAACGTTTTGTATATACGGCATTTACTTTATCCCATAAGTCTATATCAGAAATATAGACTGTGGTTCTTAAAACATGCTTTAAGTCACTACCAGCTGATTCAAGGATACTGGATAAATTGTCTAGGACTTGTTCAAATTGCACTTCTATAGTCCCTATTTCCCTACTAGTGCTTCCAGGAACTACAGGCAATTGACCTGATACATAGATAATGC
>CAZXWU010000300.1:1979-2372 GCA_964644495.1 uncultured Tissierella sp. | reverse complement strand
AAATATCATTTACTGTTGATGTTACACTTGAAACCATGCCTCTTAATCCACTTGCAAATGAAGTGTCCATCATCTTGCTTATACCGCTAAACGTCCTGCTGAATGCCCCTGATAATGTGTTGAGAGAATTGCTAGCTATGCTTTGTATGCTATTGAAAGCACTCCGAAAGGGATCTGGTATCTTTTCGCCAATGCCAGCTATAATTCTTTGTATTTGCCCTCCTGCTGTATTAAAAGCATCTACCATAGTTCCGCCTATTTTAGATAGCTCGGCAGGCATGATACTGTTTAAAGCAGCCAAAGCTCCAGGTATTGCTTTAGTCATACCATTAGCACCAGTTTGGCTTGCTTTCTTAGCTTTATTAAAAGCCTCTGTTGTAAGTTGCGATACCT
>CAZXWU010000300.1:0-1969 GCA_964644495.1 uncultured Tissierella sp. | reverse complement strand
ACTGAATGTATATTATTTCTGAAATGCTCATTTGCTCTGTGTATTCTTTTAGCAAGCTCTTCATCTGAGCCTAGAGCATCTTCTCTAAACAAACTTATTACTTTTCTTTCTTCTCTTTTTTTGTCAAATAGTTTCATAGGCCTTACTTTTTTAGAATGAATTGTATACCTTAAGTTAGCTGCAAGTTCTGCAAAGTCTTCCCTTTCATCCACATTTTTAAGCATCAAGCCTTCTAGTATAGCTTCCAGTTCCCATTTATAACAATCCATAATTAATTCAATGTCTACTAATCCTAGTCTTGCGCACCTGCTGATGAGATCTCTTTCTTCGCTGTACCTACCACATCCCTTAGCATAGTTGCTTGAGTTTGTGAGTCTTTGTCCTCCCTTGCTTCGAGTATTGTTATTCCTTTTTCTAGGTTTTCTATCTGAGCCTCTAGCTTTCTCGTAAAAAAACCACTTCTAAGCATCTCATCTTTCATGTCATCAAAAAGTTCATCGTAAGCCTTTGCTTCATCCTCAGCACCTTCAAACCTTTCCTCTAGTGCATCAAAGATGTCATCCTCTTTTAAGCCTTTCCCTTTATAAGTTAGTTTTATTAAATCAAATATTGCGCTATCATCTTGTTGCAAGACTCTTAAAAACAAGTTACTAGCACCATCTTCTTGTTTGTTCCCATTCTCATCAATAGAGCCTAGCTCTCTATTAGCTTTATACATTGTCCTATAGTTAAACTTTATTTCTAAAAGTTGACCCTTTACATTAATCTCAAATGCCATTAATAATCTCTCCTTTTTTATAAAAAAAATATAGAGAAGCCGAAGCCCCTCTATACAATGTTATTCTCTTGTTATTTCGTCATAATCTCCTGTAGTTTCGCCAGGCTCTTGATATTCGTAAACTGACTCTATCATTTCCACATCTTCATCAGATAGTGAGAATAAGCCCGGTTTTAATGCTCCTACGATATTCAACGTGTATGAGACCTCAACAAACCCTTCCCCATCATTATATTCAATTTCCTCCGGCTTGCCATATCCAAAGTGCGCTGGATATTTCTTGCTGTTTAACTCTCCTTCTTCTGCTGCGCTCTTGTCAGCTACAACTCTCCAAACCTTCACACTATGACCCTTAGCTTGTGCATCTTCAAGAATTTTCAAAGATGGATCTGATGGTAAGAAATATTGAGTAAGTTCTATACTGTGCTCATCTGTAGACTTTGACAATATTCTCCCCTGCTTAGTCTGCTCATCTAACATCTCCCCGCCTAGAGTCATTCCACCATCTGTTTGATAGGCTGGAAGAGTAGCTTCACTTCCTACAGGCTCCTCAACTCCTTGCAAGAAATACCAAACTCTATTACCTTTAATAGGTGTTCCTGTTGTTCTTACAACCATGTTCTATCTCTCCTTTATATTACTATTTCTGATACTCTAATTGGAATGTGATAAACTTCTCTTCCAATTGAGTCATCTATTATTATCGTACTACTAATTCCATTTCTCCTACCTATAGCTCTAACTGCTTTGGTTCTTATCTCTTCTGCTTTAGCTCTACTGTTGGTAGATAAATATATGTCTATGTTTAAAGTCGTATCCTCAATCAACCTGCCTATCTTAGCTGTCCTAAAGTCATTAGGGTTATGCGAGCCTATCACAATAAAAGGCTCCCTAACAGAAGGCTCAGGCAACTTAAACAGTATAGGCATCTCTAAGCTTTCTAGCTTTTCTGATATTTCTTTTATAAATAGTGTCATTGGTGAATAAATCGCCATCACCCTTTCATTAGCTTATTTAATCTTTTCATTAAAAGCGGATACTCTTCTTCTAGGGCTGGGTACATAAAAGGTTGAGCAGCCATATATCTAGTTCCATACTCAATAAAGAAACTATAAAAAACTGGCGATACAACTTGATAACTTAGCCAAGTTCTTTTTAAAGAGTAAATGTTCATACTCATCCATCCAGTAT
>CAZXWU010000299.1:0-2395 GCA_964644495.1 uncultured Tissierella sp. | reverse complement strand
GTTGCGTTTGACCTACCATCGATTTGCTTTGCAAATCGGGTTAGGTCATAAAAAAACCTTTCATCTCGATTAAGAGACGAAAGGTTAAGTTCCGCGGTACCACTCTAATAAACCTAAATAAGGTTCACTTGATAGTTATAACGGTACAACCGTTTAGATTTTATTACCTAAAAACTCTGGGATAGGTTCAATATCAGTGAGGGCAAAAGTCTTCCACCATTTGACTTTCTCTCTAGGTCCTTTAATATCTACTAGTTCCCTTCATTGTTCATACAATATATCCACATTATACTAATACTATAATACCATGTCAATTATTTTATTCTCTTTAGCAAAGAAACGCTATAGCTAGAAATACCTTCTTCTCTGCCTACGAACCCTAACCATTCTGTAGTAGTAGCCTTAATATTTATATTGTCTATGGATGTATGCAAAGTATCTGCGATTATCGCTCTCATTGATTCAATATATGGGGCTATTTTGGGTCTTTGAGCTACCACTGTAGCATCTACATTGCCAATAACATATCCTGATTCTTCCATGATTTTATATACTTGGGATAAGAGATATATACTTGATATATCCTTATATTTATTATCAGTATCAGAAAAATGTTTACCTATATCTCCTAATGCTAAGGCACCTAAAATACTGTCCATTATGGCATGAACCAAAACATCTGCATCAGAATGTCCTAGAAGCCCCTTTTCAAAAGGAATATCTACACCACCCATGATCAATTTCCTATCTTTTACTAATTGGTGTACATCATAACCAAAACCTATTCTCATATTATCACCTGTGCTTTATCTACTTTGATATATAAATTCTCTTTTATTATAAACCATATCCATATTTCTTAGTAATGATTCAGCAAGTATTATGTCCTCTGGAGTTGTAATTTTAATATTTTCATAACTCCCCATTATCATTTTAACATTATAACCTATTCTTTCTACTAAAGAACTATCATCAGTCCCTAGGTATCCTACCTCTATAGCCTTTTCGTAACCATCAATTAAAACATTCTTTAAAAAGCATTGAGGAGTCTGTGCAGCCCATAATAGGCTCCTTTTAGGTGTATTATCTATGTTGTTTTCTTCTTCTACAATCTTTATAGTATCCTTTACTGGAACTCCAATGACACAAGCACCATAATCCACAGCACCTTTGATGCCATCTTCGATATTCTCAATTTTAACAAAGGGCCTTGCCCCATCATGAGTTAAAATTATATTGGATATTTCATTTAAAGCTAGAATACCATTATATACGGAATCTTGTCTTTCCTTTCCACCTCTAATAATATTAGATAACTTGTTAAATTTATACTTTCTAATGATTTCTTTTCTACAATATTCAATCTCTTCTTCTTTGGCTACTAAAATGATTTCATCAATGTACCTGGATTTCTCAAATTTTTCAATAGTATGAGCAAGTATAGGTTTACCACCAATTGCAATAAACTGCTTATTAATTTTACTCCCCATCCTATTACTCATCCCTGCTGCAGCAATAATCACAGATACATAGTTGTCTTTGTACATTCTCTTCACCTCTTGAGTATTATAACATAGTATGTCAAAACAATAAATAACTTTTATTATTTTACCCCAAAATCATAATAATTCTACAAAAAAAAGACCCCTAAGGGTCCTATACAGCTCTATCCGCCATTGACTTTGGTTTTGCAAAGATCATCCTTCCAGCAGATGTTTGTAGAACAGATGTGACAATTACATCTATGGTTTCACCTATAAACTTCCTTCCACTTTCTACTACAATCATAGTTCCATCATCTAAATATGCAAGACCTTGACCTAATTCCTTACCATCCCTAATAACTTGAACTAACATTTCTTCTCCAGGTAATACAACTGGTTTTACAGCATTAGCCAATTCATTAATATTTAATACAGCTATACTTTGAACCTCTGCTACCTTATTTAAATTGTAATCATTAGTAATAATTTTACCTTTTAGTAATTGAGTTAATTTAAGAAGCTTTGAATCTACTTCTTGAACATCGTCAAATTTTTTATCACTTATTATTACCTCTATATCTAATTCTTTTTGTATCTTGTTTAAAATATCGAGACCTCTTCTTCCCCTATTTCTTTTCAATGAATCTGAAGAATCTGCAATATGTTGTAATTCTTCTAACACAAATTCTGGAATAATTAGTGGGCCTTCGATAAAACCAGTTTTACATATATCTGCAATTCTACCATCAATTATAACAGATGTATCTAGTATTTTAGGACAACTTCCACTTTGACACTTTGTTTTATCCTTAGAACTTTTTCTAATATTACCTAAACTTGAAGATATATCCTCTTTTTTTCTATGAGGAATTGTTAATCCCAAATATCCTAAAATAATATAAAGTACGATT
>CAZXWU010000298.1:0-2397 GCA_964644495.1 uncultured Tissierella sp. | reverse complement strand
TCATATCCTATCCCCCCTAGATTCTTCCTTATCTCTTCCTCTAGGTTTCTAGACTTTGCAAATAGCTCACTTAATTCCTCTGTCAAATCCTCCATCTTTTCTTCAAAGGGTATTCCGTCATCTTCTAACTCTTCTATTCCTACATACCTTCCTGGAGTAAGTATATAGTCATGTTGTCTTATTTCATCTATCATAGCACTATATGAAAATCCTTTGATATCTCTGTATTCTCCATTTTCCAAACTCCTCCAACTATGATAGGTATCTGATATTTTGTCTATATCCTCATCGCTTAGTTCCCTATGTCTTCTATCTACCATATCTCCTAAGTTTCTAGCATCTATGAAAAGCACTTGATTTTCTCTCTTTCTAAATCTTTCATTGCCTTTTTTATTTCTATTAAGTATCCATAATGACACTGGGATCCCTGTTGAATAAAATAATTTGTCTGGCAATGCTACTATTACATCTACCCTATCTGATTCTAACAAGTTCTTCCGTATTTCTCCTTCATTTGATGTGTTTGAACTAAGCGAACCATTGGCAAGTACTATTCCTGCTATTCCATCTGGCGATAAATGATAGGTCATATGTTGTATCCATGCGTAGTTGGCATTGCCTTCTGGTGGTGTTCCGTACTGCCATCTTGCATCATCTAAGAGGCTGGCCCCTCCCCAGTCACTTATATTAAAGGGTGGATTTGCCAAGATATAATCTGCCTTTAAGGTTTTGTGGAGGTCATTATGAAAGGTATCTCCATGACTAGGTCCCAAATTTGCATCCAATCCTCTAATTGCAAGGTTCATTTTACACAGTTTCCATGTAGTTGAATTTAACTCTTGCCCATATATTGATAGATTTTCTACCCTTCCCTGATGTTCTTTTACAAACTTTTCACTTTGTACAAACATCCCCCCACTGCCGCAACAAGGGTCATATATTCTTCCCTGATATGGTTCTATCATCTTTACAAGGGTTTTAACTATTGAAGTTGGAGTATAGAATTCCCCTCCACTTTTTCCCTCACTGCTTGCAAATTGACCCAAAAAATATTCATATACACGGCCAAGTAGATCCTTTTCTTCATTGCTATGAAGTTTTATAGTGGAAATAAGGTCTATTAATTCTCCTAATCTCCGCTTGTCTAGTTCAGGTCTTGCGTATCTTTTGTCTAATACTCCTTTAAGGCTTGGATTTTCCTTTTCTATTGCTATCATGGAATCATCTATATATTGTCCTATCTTGGGATCTTTGGCATTATCTTTGATGAAATCCCATCTTGCTCCTTTTGGTACCCAAAATATATTTTCATAAGTATACTCATCTCTATCTTCTTCAAATCCTGCCCCTTCTTTTACAAGTTCTTCATGTTTTATTTCAAATTTATCTGAAATATATTTTAAAAATATTAGGCCTAGGACTACGTGCTTATATTCAGAGGCATCCATGCTACCCCGTAATTTATCCGCTGCCTTCCAAAGTGTTTCTTCAAATCCTATCTTAGCTGTCGACATTGAAATTCCTCCTATTTTAAAAATTGTGATCATCAAATACTTCGAATATCTCTTCTTCAAATTCATCTTGTTCTGGCCCAGTCGATACCCAGTTTGGTAAGAGATCATAATAATGAGCTAAAGATTCAATAGTCTTTTGAACTATTACTTCTTCTTGGGCTTTTTCTAGCAATTCTACCATTAATTTATAAGTATCCATATAAGGGTTGTTATCTACTATATCCAAACTTTGCTTGAATCTTGAAACTAGCCTTGCCTTTTCTATGTTTCTCTCTATAGTATTTATTTCTTCCTTATCATATATAGGCACCTCTACAATATCATTTATTTCACCAATCTTAAATTCCTGTTCGTGTTTTTTTATTATTGGTTTTAATTCTCTCTTTAATTTTTCCTTTTGAATTTCCAATTTTTCTATTTCTGTTAATTCTTTAATGAAGTATTCTGGATTCAATCCAAAAAGTTCTTCAAGAACAGAAAAGTATTTTCTTGGAATGTTTTGCTTGCCCTTTATCCACATATTTATATTTTGTTTTCTAATCCCTAACTTATCAGCTAACTCTACATGTTGCATATTATAAAGACCTAAAATATATTCTAATCCTAACAAGTATTCCTCCTCCAAACTGTCAATTATTGTCTTTATTTATTCAATTATATCTGATTTTATTGTCTTAGTCAATAAAATATATGTTATTTTAGATATTTATTAGAAAAGGCAACTTTTCAAATAAATGAAAATTTGCCTTTTCTAATTCCTTATAGGTAAACTAGATACATATTCCTTGTCGTCGACACATTAGGATTTATACCCTTATGAATCGACGACAAGTTTTCATGATTTCACATTTTCATCATAATTGAGTATTTCTGGCAGAACCCT
>CAZXWU010000297.1:1430-2408 GCA_964644495.1 uncultured Tissierella sp. | reverse complement strand
AAACTAGCAGTTGAACTGCAATAAATTTGGGAGGTTTTTTAAATGAAAAAGATTTTAGCTTTATTATTTGTTCTTTCAATGACTTTAATGCTTTTAACAGCATGTGGTAGCGATACTAATGAAATCGCTCTGATTACTGACAAGGGTAATATCGATGACAAGTCCTTTAATCAAGGCTCATGGGAGGGAGTCGTTGAATTTGCCAAGGCTAACAAAAAGTCCCATCAGTACATTAAGCCAGAAGAGGCTAATGATGCTGGTTATCTAGCAGCTATTGATCTAGCTGTTGAAGGTGGAGCGAAAGTTATTGTTACACCTGGTTTCCTTTTTGAGGTTCCTATTTATGAAGCACAGAATAAATATCCAGAAGTAAAGTTTATTCTTCTAGATGGTGTTCCACGTAATACAGATTATACTGATTTCAAGACTAATGACAATGTAGCAAGTATTTTGTATGCTGAGGAACAAGCTGGATACTTAGCTGGATATGCAACAGTTAAGGATGGTAAGAGAAAGCTTGGTTTCATGGGTGGTATGGCAGTTCCTGCTGTTCAAGCTTTTGGTTATGGCTTCCTAGAAGGTGCTGAGGCTGCTGCTGCTGAACTTGGTCTTGCTGATGGTGAAGTATCTGTTCTATATCACTATACAGGTGATTTCGCTGAAACTGACACTAATAAAGCTACAGCGAAAACTATGTATCAAGAAGGTGTAGAAGTTATCTTTGCATGTGGTGGTTCTGTTGGTAAGAGTGTTATGGCTGCTGCTGCAGAAGCTGATGCATTAGTAATCGGTGTAGACGTTGACCAGAGATATGATAGTGAAACAGTTTTAACTTCTGCTACTAAGGGTCTTTCTTCATCTGTAGTTGCTGTTCTTGAGGCGATTTACAATGATAACTGGAGCAAATATTCAGGACAAACAACCACTTTTAATGCTGCTAATGCAGGTGTTGGCCTTCCTACAGAGGTAATTGGCGAT
>CAZXWU010000297.1:0-1420 GCA_964644495.1 uncultured Tissierella sp. | reverse complement strand
GAATCATTTACTAAGGCGGATTATCTTGCTGTATATGCAAAGCTTGAGAATGGCTCAGTTGTACCTTTAAGAAACATTCCTGTCGCTGATACTAACGGTTACGCGACTGCTGATGAGTTGGTTTCTGGACTAAGCTTATCTAAGGTAGCTGTTGAAACTAGACAGTAATAATTTCTATTTATAATGACAGTATATTATAGTATCTAATTTGTAGAGTGGCCTTGGCCTTAGATATATAACTGATTGGGGAAAGGCATAAACCTTTCCCCATATCTATGTAGAGAAGATATTTGTTATTAAAGATGAATTAGCAAGCTGGTTCATTAGACATGAATAATTAGAAAATGTGAGGTTGCCGTGGAAAATTATATTATTGAGATGCTTAATATAACAAAGGAGTTTCCTGGTATTATAGCAAATGACAACATTACCCTTCAGCTGAAGAAGGGTGAAATTCATGCACTATTAGGTGAAAATGGAGCAGGTAAATCTACTCTTATGAGTGTATTATTCGGTCTATACCAGGCTGAACATGGTGTTATAAAGAAGAATGGTGAGGAAGTACAGATCAATAATCCAGGTGATGCTAACAACCTAGGAATTGGTATGGTTCATCAGCATTTTAAATTAGTTGAGATATTTACAGTACTTGAGAATATTATTCTTGGGGTTGAGCCTAATAAAATGGGCATTCTTCAGAAGAATGAAGCAAGAGAAAAGGTTGTCAAACTAAGTCAGAAATATGGGCTACATGTAGAGCCAGATGCTCTTATTGAGAATATATCGGTAGGTATGCAGCAAAGAGTAGAAATTCTTAAGATGCTTTACCGTGATAATGAAATTCTTATATTTGATGAGCCAACCGCTGTTTTAACTCCTCAGGAGATTGATGAGTTAATGAATATAATGAGAGGCTTTACAGAGGAAGGTAAGTCAATCCTCTTTATTACTCATAAATTAAACGAGATTATGTCTGTTGCTGATCGCTGTACAGTCCTAAGAAAAGGTAAATGTATCGGTACTGTTGAGATAAAAGATACTTCAAAAGAGGAACTTTCTCGTATGATGGTTGGACGAGATGTTAATTTTAATCTTGAGAAAAAACCATCTCTACCAAAGGATACTATTCTATCTGTAGAAGATCTTACTGTTCCGTCACAAATCAGTAAGAAAAATGCTGTTAAGGATGTATCTTTTGATGTAAGAGCTGGTGAAATTCTGTGTATTGCTGGTATTGATGGTAATGGTCAGACTGAGTTGATTTCAGCTATAACAGGCCTAGAAAAGGTCACTAAAGGCAAGTTAACACTTTGTGGTAAGGATATTACTAAATTTAATATTCGTAATCGTTCTAAGGCTGGTATGAGCCATATTCCTGAAGATAGACATAAATATGGACTTGTTCTTGATTATTCTTTAG
>CAZXWU010000296.1:0-2416 GCA_964644495.1 uncultured Tissierella sp. | reverse complement strand
TATTCTCCATTGATCTAATTCATTTATATCTGCTAGGCCTAGAAACTGCTCTTTATTAAAATTATACAGTTCTTTTATAGGTTTATCGCTGTAACTTAAATGAGCAAATAGGGCTAGATGCCTATCTGTTATATTCCATTTAAGCGGGTCTGGATTTTTTATTTCTATTGTAGAATTGTTTTTGTATAGTGAAGCATTTGATTTTAATGAAGAACTCCATACTCTGGTATTATTTCCAGATTCCTGTAAAGACTTTACCTCAGCATAATCTGAAAATCCATCTCCATCCGTATCAATCATCTTAGGATGAGAAAGCATCTTTGCATATACCTTTATATATTTTTCACCATCCCTAATCATTTCTTTTGTAACTATTTTTATTTCTTCACCATCCAATAATCCATCCCCATCCGTATCAGGGTTATATGGATCCGTATCGATTCTTACACCATTAGAATACCTTAGCCTCTTTTCATAATAGTCGGCTAAACCATCACCATCTGAATCCTTTGTGAAATCTATAACTTCTCCTATAATATCCCTAAATTCATCTATTAAATCCTCAGCATAAGCTGATGCAAAATAACTCCCTCCTGTCTGTGATGCTATTTCATTCAGTAATTTAACGTCCAAACTATTCCCTAACCCAACTGTGTGAATGACAATATCATTATCTGCCGCTTGCTTGGTCAAGTTCCTATCATATGCTCCTTCACCATCAGTAAGCATAATAATATATTTTAGAGAATCTGATTCATATGCACTCACCTGTGGACTCATACTAAATAATTGTATAGATGACCCGGTTGTTTTAGTATCCCTAATTTCATTTGGCCCACCTAGTTCGTCTCCTAATATTGAATTACCATAGATGTCTAGGCCATCCTCACCTAATTCCTTATCTTAGATAAATTGTTACTTAGTGCCATTATACTAAAATTCTGCTTAGAAACCATAAATTGATTTAATGCCATTCTTATACCTGCTGTTAAAGATGTTCCACCATTACTATCAATTCTTTCAATGGCGGTTTTTGCTATTTCTTTATCAGTCGTAAATGGGCTTAATAAGTATGCATAGCTATCAAAATCAACTACAGCTACTCGGTCATCTTTACCAAGGTTATCTACAAATTCTTTTGTAACATCTTTTCTTATGTCATCTGGATCATTCCAACCCATACTTCCTGATGAGTCAATTACTAAAACAATATCTAATAGTTTGTTTAAATGCCCCTCTGAAGGCAACTTTATTTCTTCTTCCCACACTTCAAGATATTTGGTGTTATCAATTAATATATACTTAGAAAAGTGTTCTATTTTCGCACTTACTTTATTATTTCCCCAATCTATTACTTGTTCTTCCAACATAATCATATCTTGATTTTCTTCATCATAGTAATATATTGCAGGTTCAAAACCTTCTGTTTCTAAAAACTTAGGATTAAATGTAAATGTTAATAGGGCTTCTTCAAATTCCCCACCTAATTCAAACTCATACCCTGTTCCAATATATCCCGGCATCTCACTTGGTAGATAAATATCATTATTTGATAAACTAAATATATCCAAACTTTCTATTAAGTTTCCTGGTAGGTCTATTTTAATGGTAGGAACTACATTTGGATCCATTAATCCTATATCAAATGTTTTTTCTATTGTATATATTTCGTCACCATCTAGTATGCCATTTCCATTTGTATCTGGATTTAGTGGGTCAGTTCCGAACTCTATTTCTTCACTATCACTTAGACCATCCTCATCTGTATCCCACTTATCTAACCTTGTACCTAAAATCGCTTCTTCTACATCTTCTAGACCATCAAAGTCCGTATCGCCATTATATGGATTTCCATTCAATCTCATTTCTTCTATGTTGGTTAACCCGTCATTATCAAAATCTTCATCACCATCTAATATCCCGTTTCCATCTGTGTCAGGAATTAGCGGATCAGTCAATGTAATCATTATTTCTTCATAGTCGGTTAATCCATCATCATCTGTATCCGGATTATTAGGATCCGTTCCATAATAAAGCTCCTGATAATTTAATAATCCATCACCATCATCATCTTCCTCATCTAGCACGATTCCTAGACTATTCTCTTCTGATGTATTAAGTATGTCAATGGAATATATCCCAACATTATTATAAGAATCAGTTGCCTTTATAGTTAATGTATTAGAACCCTCTAACAGTGGCAACTTCTTCAGTGTAAACTCGTTATCAGGCATTAAATAATTCTCAATAACAGTAAGTTTGCCATAATCTACAGTATACTTCAACTCTTTAATCTTTGAATTAGCTACTACAGTCCCCTTAATATCATTTAATTTTTCATCTAATATATTTATATCTTCAATAATATATTCTTCTAACTGGGCAATATCCAACTCAATAACCGGTGGGGTATTAT
>CAZXWU010000295.1:0-2421 GCA_964644495.1 uncultured Tissierella sp. | reverse complement strand
AGGACTTACTATTGAAGGGGTAGGTAAAGCAGGACTTAGTCTAACTAAATTCTTTTTTGAAAAGCTGAATGAGATGGGGGTCCCAACCCATTATGTGGATAGCGACATAGAAAATGCAAGTATGACGGTTTTGCCAGCAAAGATGTTTGGCAAAGGTGTTGAAGTGATTTGCAGATATAGGGCTGTAGGAAGCTTTATAAGAAGGTATGGGCTCTATGCTAAAGAGGGGCAAGAACTGGATGCTTATGTTGAAGTCACATTAAAGGATGATGATAGGGATGATCCTTTGATTACAGATGAAGGCTTAGAGATGCTTGGTATTATGACCAAAGAGGAATACAAGATTTTGGTAAACTTGACTAGAAAAATTGGCCATCTAGTGAAGGAAGAACTGGCTAAAAAAGAAATGGAACTCTATGATATAAAATTTGAATTTGCTAGGGTTGGAAAGGATAACCATATAGCTCTAATAGATGAGATATCAGGTGGCAATATGAGGGCTTATAGAAATGGGGAAAAGGTAGATCCGATAGAACTAGAAAAAATAATGTTAGCTGATTAATTATGTAAATAGCTCATCTACTGTAAGGTGGGCTATTTTGCCATACATAATATGATGTAACTATATATGGGAGACTAAGGAGGGTCATTTATGTTTAGAAAAAGTAAGAGTATTACCCTAGTAATTCTTTCTATAATTATTCTATTTACTTTAGTGGCTTGCAATAGATCTAATGAAGAAGGGGACAAGCCTACTGTAAATCCTGCAGAGATAAAGGATCAAGTAAAGGATAAGGTAAATAACATATTATCAAAAGAAGACCAGGACTCAGTTATGAGTAGATATTATGGAATATTGGCTGAGAACATGCTGGTAGAAGATATATCTAGTTTTATAGATGACAACATTGAAGGTTTAAGCAAGGAAAATATTGAGTTAATGATAGTTGGTTTAGAAGATTACTTAAGCACAAAAGACTCTTCCATGCTTGATGACTATGGACTCCTCAATAAGTATAAGGGTTATGTATCTGATGAGATGAAATCGTATCTAGAATTGCTTGACCAAGAGACAAATAACATTTTTACTGATGGTGAGAGATTAAATATTGATATTGAAGAGATTATGAGTCGGGCAATAGACGCGGAAAAACATCTAGATAAGTTTCCTAAAGGAAAGATATATAATAAAATCTATGATTTATATGTTGAATACATAAAGGGATCAATACTAGGAACGGGAAATCCATATATATTTGCAGAAGACGGGACCACAAGTATCAAACAGGAAAATTTAGACAAATATAAAACCATTATAGAAAATAATAAGAATTCTAGAACATCTGAGATACTATCCCAATATGTGGATTTATTAGAAAAAGGAAATAGTGACCTAAACAGCATCAAGGTTAATGAATTCTATGATAAATTGGATATTATAATAGAAGATGCTTTTATAAATAACTGATGTAAATAGGTTGATTTCCACATCGTGCAAGGGGCGGCTACGGCCCTACATGTTGATATAACAGGGGTGTAGGGGATACCCCTGGTTTTTCAATTTATGTTTGGGGATTCCCCGTAAAATCAACATACCTTGGGGGACATACCTTGGGGGACATACCTCAGAAAGTTCGACATACCTTGGGGACATACCTCAGAAAGTTCGACCGACCTGTAGAGGTGTGTCCCCCTACCTTTAACAAAGGTATGCCCCCTGCCTTTGTTTTTACTTCCTCTTATTCTTTCGGCTCTCTTCTCTTTCTTCTGATCTTACTTTTTCAATTCTATATTTAAGTAAATAAACTATCAGTAATCCCGTATTGGCTGCCAAAAGAGCATTGCCCCGGATAACAAAATTTTCACCCAAGCCATAATTTAAAATAAATTGCATCATAAAAATAAAGGAATTAAAAATAATTAAATCTCTTATGACCCTTGGTAATCTTCTAAAAAAACCCACTTCAATCCCCCCTTAAATCTAATTATACCATTTATTAGATAAGAGTTGCAGAAAACCTAAGCAATAATAAAAAAGACCAGATTAAAGTATCTAGTCTTTTTAAACAGCTGCATCAATCGCTTCAATCAATATTTGCTCCACTTCATCAGCCACATCATTTAAATCATCAAATCCCATTAAACCAATTAGATGGGCAGGTTTTACGGTGCCGATAAATACTTTTCCGTCCTTTTCATATACAGCGACCTTGCATGGTAAGAAATACCCTACTTCAATATGAGCAGACAAGACTTCATTTGCCTTATGTGGATTACATACTTCAAGAATCATAAAGTTGTTTGGGAAGTCTATGCCATGATCTGCCAACTTTTCTTTAAAATTTAGCTGCCACATTACTCCAAAGCTTCTATCCTTAAGACTAGAGCTTACACCATCTATGGCTTCCTTAAAAGACTTAT
>CAZXWU010000294.1:0-2422 GCA_964644495.1 uncultured Tissierella sp. | reverse complement strand
GAAGAAGGGCGAGAAATAACAGAAAAAATCGATATCAAAATTGTCGAATAAATAGTAGGAGGTTACTATGTGCGGGAGGTTTATGCTTGATAGTGATATAGAAGATATACTTGATCAATATAGAATAGTAAATAGAGTGGTAGATGATTATAAAAAAGGTGACATATATCCATCTCAAAAGACTCCAATTGTAATGGATGATAGGGTAAGAGCCTTGAAATCTGCAAAATGGGGATTCCCCCTATCTGGTAAAAACAAGCTTGTTATCAATGCTAGAAGCGAGTCCATTAGAGAAAAGCCTATGTTTAATAACTCCTTTCACAATGCAAGATGTATTATACCTATAAGCTTATTTTATGAGTGGAAGGATGAAGGAAACAAGAATAAAGTAAAGCATGAAATTTATTTGCCGGACAAAAGTATTACTTCTTTAGGAGGAATACTTAAATTTACCCCGAATAATGAGGGAGATGAAGAACTATCCTTTGTAATAATAACAACTGAAGCCAACAGCTATATGAAAGATATCCACTCTAGAATGCCTCTAATATTAGAGGAAGATGCCATGGATTATTGGTTGGATAATAGAACACCTATAGATATAATTGAAGAAATAGTAAAATCAAATGTAAATCATGAAATTAAAATAGATAGAATTGATGAGGATAAGCCTTTTGAGCAGATGAGATTATTTTAATTAGTAGATTAAAACGTTAAAACTAAGGGGTGCTAGGATTGAACTGGAAGTGTATAGTTTGATGAAACATAAGAAGTCTCAGAAAATAATGTATATAATTATAACATTTATAATGATATCGATTTTCTTTATATGGCAAAATAATCATATTGTAATATCTACTCATAATTATAAAAGTGAAAAAATACCTGCAGAATTTAACGGATTTATAATAGTCCATATCTCAGACTTCCACAACAAATCTTTTGGTAAGGATCAGGAATATATAGTTGATAAGATAAACTCAGCTTCACCTGATATTATAGTGGTAACAGGGGACTTAATAGATAGACGAAGATATGATTTGGAGACATCACTATTATTAATTGAAGGGGCAATGGAAATAGCACCAATATACTATGCTTCAGGAAATCATGAAGCGTGGTCAGGACAATACGATAACATCCGTAAGGAATTGACTAACCGTGGGGTAATAGTCCTTGATGATGCAAAAGTTGAATTGGTTAGGCAAAATAGTAAGATGGAGATATTAGGCTTAAGAGATCCAGCATTTATGACATCTAGATATTCAAATGGAACAAACACATCAGAAATGAAAAAACATCTCAAAATAATGAAAGACAACAGCATCTTTCAAATGCTACTATCCCATAGGCCTGAGCTAATAGATATTTATTCAAAGGAAAATATAGATATGATATTTTCAGGCCACGCCCATGGAGGACAGTTTAGGATTCTTGGCATCGGTGGCATAGCAGCACCTGGCCAAGGTTTCTTTCCTAAATATGATAGTGGGTCTCATACAGTGAATAACTCCACCATATACGTAAGTAGAGGCTTAGGCAATAGTCTAATACCAGTTAGGATATTTAATCGTCCAGAATTGGTGGTAGTTACATTATTAAGTGAATACTAGCAGATTTTTATATGCAAATAGTAAAGAGCTTAGAGGGGGGGATATGTCAGTTGAAAAGTCAAATTATTATCTTTTTAATGACTTATATTATTGCAAAATTAATTGGTAGGTTAAATGGAATATCATATAATCCTTTTACTGATAAGTTTGACTTAGGGTTGCTTATAAAGGATTTAATGATATGGATAATTTCGTATGCCATAGTTACTTTATTCATCTACAGAATTTAGTAGAGAAAAGCAGTAAGAATGAATTTTTAAATTACTTGATGTCGGAGTATTTAGCTTGTAGGTCCTATTTGGCTAAGAGGGAGGAGAGTGATATATCATGAATAATAAAATTATAATAATTGCAATTCTTTGTCTAAGTTTAATATTATCAGTTGCTTGCAGCGGCAAAGATGAATATAAAGGAATCTTTAAAGGGGATACAGAGAATTGGGAAGCTGAAGTCATAGTTTTGCAAGAAGAAAGTAATGAAGACATTACACATTATCACCTTACACTTCGTTATAAAAATGACTTGGATGAGCTAACATCTTTAAATAATATAAATCTAGGCTATCTTTGGTTAACAAAAGATACTGAATTTGTAAATGACCAATCATTTACTGGATTCTTTGACTATATCTATGATGATATAAAAGAGAATGTAGTATATGTGGGTGAAGGTAAAGAAACAGAGAGGTTATTTGAGTTTTTTAAAACGGAAATGCCTGTATGGGAAGAGCCTGAAGATAATAAAGAGTATACCATTTCTTTTATTATGTCCGATGAAGTTTTTGAGAACATGGCATCTGAGATAGAATT
>CAZXWU010000293.1:0-2430 GCA_964644495.1 uncultured Tissierella sp. | reverse complement strand
TTATTACCATTAGTATCTCTTTTCATATCCCAGTTAGGACTAGTGCCGTCATCAATTATATCCTTTTTAGGCTTAGCAGCCCCGTAAGAATTTAGCTTAGTTGAGTCAATTGAAACACAATCACCATTAATAATATTTAGTTTTTAGCTTTAAGAACTAGATCATGAAATAGTTGTTCGAGTTCCTTTGAGTTCTTAAGTTTATCTAGAAATCTAGAAAAAGTAGCTTCAGAAGGGACTTTGCCTAGAACATGAAAACCACAGGAATATCCTAGAAATGGATCATATTTAAAAGATGGTGAAGATATATTATCAAATGCTAAGATTGTTACATTCTTTGATACGGCAGCAGCCATGCTAGCGGCTTTAGTAATAATACCAGCTATGGCTACTACGGGAAGCCAGTTGGCAGAAGGTGGTCCAGGACTATTATTTATTCATCTTCCTAATTTGTTTAAAAATATGCCTGGTGGTTCCATAGTTGCTATAGTATTCTTCGTAGCAATTACCTTTGCAGCAATTACATCCATAGTAAATCTGTATGAAACATCAGTTGCAGCTTTACAGGATGAGTTTAAATTCTCAAGAACTAAGGCTTCTATATCTATTGGTATTGCAGGATTAGCTGTTAGTTTACTAATCCAAGGTATTATAGGAGAATGGATGGACGTTGTTTCAATCTATATAAACCCTGTAGGAGCAGCCCTAGCAGCAATTATGTTCTATTGGGTATTCAAACCAGACTTTGCTAGAAATGAAATCCAAAAAGGAAGAAGTATAGCAGTTGGCGGATGGTTTGAGCCAATGACTAAATACGTGTTTGTATTTGTTACAATTCTCGTTTATATAGCGGGTGTAGTATTTGGAGGAATTGGTTAAAATGAACAAAGGCGACGTGAAATTCTGTTCATTTCTAATTTAATATATTCTATATAATCATTCATGTACCACTGAAAACAAGATTTGTCATAGGGCAATATTGATTTCAGTGGTATTTCTTTTGCTTTCTTGCTTTGTAAATTACCAAACTTTCTGTATATGAGTTTCAGAAATAGTTAATCTTGAATGCATTTTGAGGCTTTCTTACAACAATGTAACTTTTTTGTAATTCCTGTGTAACTATTTGCCACTATAAATTTGATATATTAGATTTACAGATGAAGAAAGGAAGGGATATCATGAATATAAAATTTAACCCTAATAAGAAAAAAATAGTAACCGCAGCCTTATCCTTAGCATTGCTTGCTAGTCCAATAGCTGCATATGGAGAAACACAAATGGAGGTAAGACCCATAAGTGCAGATTTAGAAGTTATACCAATTAGGGCTGAGGGAGAACTTATGCCTATAATGGCAGAGGAGGAAGTCCCAAACTATATAGAATTCAATGGAAAGATTAGTAGACTTGATTCAAAAGAGGATTTGCTTTCAATATTAGCAGAAAATGACTTAGAGGAAGGTATGGATAAATTAGTAGCCCACATTTCCGATGATGTACTTTTATTAGATGAAGAAAGCATGGACTTTATATCCAAGGAAGACTTAGAAGAAGGCATGGAAGTATCTATTTACTATGACAAAGATACTATTATGCTAATGAGCTATCCAGCTCAACTAGGCCCGGACCTTGTGATAGTTAGAAGCGATGATCTTGATGTAAATATAAAAATTGATAAATTTGATGAAGACTTAACTTCCGATGACAATAGTCTAAAACTCAATATAGATGAAGATACAGAATTGATCAACCTTCAAGGAGAAAAAATAGAAAAAGAAGATCTAGCAAACAAGGATCTTATAGTTTTCTATACAAACTCCACTAGGAGTATACCAGCACAAACTACTCCACAAAAAGTTATTGCCTTTAGGAACCATGATGTAAATGTATTACACTATTTAAATTTAAATGGATCTAGATTAAATCTTGATAACCTAATGTACAAAACTGAAGATAATGACTTGATGGTTCCACTTAGACAGATAGCAGAAGTATTAGACTTCAATGTATCCTGGGACCAAGAAAGCAAATCAGTAAAATTAGACAAGGATGGATATTCATCTAGTTTAAGAATTGGCTCAAATGAATACCTATATTATGATATGATTCTTGAATTAAGAGCTCCAGAGCTTACAGATAAGACCTATGTACCACTTAAATTTGTAAAGGATATATTGCTAGCTGACATAGAAGTTACCATGAATGGAGTATTAGAGATTACTAAATACTAATATGAACAAAGGGGACACACCCTTATTCAAGGAAAGGGGACACACCCCTGCAAGACGGTCGAACTCTTTGGGGAATGTCCCCATCGTAAAAAAGTCATTTTCCTGTCATCCTGAGTAAAAGCTCGGATCTTGAATGTATTGGAAACACAGATCCTTCCTTCCTCAGGATGACAAAATTCACGTCAGATTCTTCACGACCTTTA
>CAZXWU010000292.1:0-2444 GCA_964644495.1 uncultured Tissierella sp. | reverse complement strand
CTTCTAGTCTTTGAAATTAATTATTTAAAGTGATAAAGCAAATTACATTGCTTCTGTAACTTCTTCACCTTCTAGACCTTGTTCTTCAGCAACTAATTGTTGGTCATACTTTCTCATAAATGGATAGTATCCAATAATTGATAGAACTACTGCAAAGGCTTCAAATACTGCCCAGGTCCAACCACCAGCAAGCATACCATGAATGATTGGCGGGGTTGTCCATGGAATCTCGACCCCCGTTGCGGGAGCAACAATACCTATGTTTACTAAGAAGTAGAACAGTAAGTAAGTTAAAACTGGTACAAAAATAAACGGAATGAACATTAATGGGTTCATAACAATTGGTGCACCAAAAATAACTGGTTCGTTAATGTTAAATATTGTACCACCTGCAGAAAGTGGTCCTAAAGTTTTTAATTGCTGTGATTTTGCGAAGAATAATAGGAAAATAACTAATCCTACTGTGTTCCCTGAACCACCTAATTGGTACATACGGTCGGTATTTTTCGCGATGATATGTGCACCATTTTCAAGTGACAAGTTACCATCTCTAAATAATAGCGCATTATCCGCTAGGTTAGCACGCATAATTGGGTCTACTACCCCACCAACTGTTGTTGCACCATGAATACCAAACCACCATAGAATATGGACAGTAAATGGTACGATGAATGCGAATCCTAATGATCCACTTAATCCTTGTAATGGAACTTGTAGTGTAGTGTAAATAACATCTAAGAATGAAGTGCCAGCATTGTTAAATAATCCAAATAAAATTGCAGCTGTTAATGTTGAAACACCCATTGGAATTAAAGCACTAAATGAGTTCGCAACCCCTGGTGGAACACTTTCAGGCATTTTAATTCGAATATCACGCTTTAATAAGAATGTATAAACGTACCCTACAAAAATACCAATAAGAATCGCAGCAATTACACCTGATGATCCTAACCAATTTGTGGGAATAGCTTCTACAAACCCAGTTTCAGTTCCTTCAGCAGCAACTGACCAATCTAATAATAAGAAATAAAGAACAAGAGCGGAAATTCCAGCTCCAAGTGGTTCAAAGCCTTCATTTTTTACAAATGAGTAAGCAATTGCTATAACCGCAACGATACCCATAATTCCAATTGTTGCATTATTTGCTTGATACATTGCAGGGGCCCATCCAACATTCACAAAGAAATCTTTAACTGGTGCCCACGGAAATTCTGCTAGTAACAAGAAAATAGAACCAATGATTGACATTGGCATAATAAATAACATACCATCTTTAATCGCCTGTACTGGTCTGAAGTTTACAAACTTCATAACAACAGGTAAAACCTTTTCATTGACTGTATCAATAAAAGACAATTTTTTTCTCCTCCTAATACTATTACATACAATTACGTTTAATATTTATTGTTCTCTTTAATGCCTCCCCTAAATAACTTATTTAAACGTTTGTTACAATACATCCTACGTTAACAATACACAATACCTGAAACGTTTTCAAGTATTACTTTACTTTTGTACTACTTTATATCGTAAGGCTTTATATCGAAAATCACTTTTGCAATAGTTACATTATCATATAAACGTTATCCAGTTATTAACCATTATATTATCCATTGATTTTTGTTTACCTATGGTAAAATGAAGTAAATGGCATAGGAATGATATTATGCAATTCAAAGACAGAATGGATGCTAGAAACCAATTAGCCGAAAAACTCACAGTTGACCGTCCACATAATACGATTGTACTTGCCTTACCCCGTGGTGGAGTCCCTTTAGGTATTCAACTATCGGCTACTCATTCCCTACTATTCGATGTTGTACTAGCAAAGAAAATTGTACACCCTCTTCAACTCGAATTCGCAATCGGAGCAGTTGCTGAGAATGGTGAGCCAATTTTAAATGAAGCTGTTAATGTCGAACAAAATTGGATTGATACAGATACTTCACGCGTTAGAAACGAAATGAAAAACAGAAGAGAATTATATAATGAAGTCCTCCCCCAACACTCCCTTGACGGAAAAAACGTAATTATTGTAGACAATGGGCTTGCGACTGGCATGACTATGTTTGCAGCTATCCAAGCTGTTAAGAGTCAAAAACCTAATCGAGTTCTCGTTACCGTTCCTATCATTCCAAATGATACAAATAGAATTTTAGAAAATATGGTAGACGAAGTTATTGCTATTGAAGTTCCTGCTCAATTTAAAGGAGCAGTTGGTGCTTATTACCAAGATTTTTCTCAAGTATCAGATAAAGAAGTTGAGGAAATGATTATTAAATCATAAATAATACAAAGAAAATGCGTTAGCATTAAAGGATATTCTCCTAAAATACTAACGCATTATTATTTTTTTATTATAAAATTAAAGTTTGTTCTTCTATTGCAGTGAAATCTGGACGAATGATCTCAACAAATTCAAACTTACCATTTTCATAAATATA
>CAZXWU010000291.1:0-2452 GCA_964644495.1 uncultured Tissierella sp. | reverse complement strand
GGTTATGAGAAAAGGGGCAAATAGACATTTGTTCTTATTATTAGATTGATATTCAATTATATATAAGGAAGAGGTAGTGTAATGCCATTAGTAAATATGTCGTCAATTCTAAAGGATGCAACGGATAAGGATTATGGTGTTGGTGCATTTAGCGTATCCAATATGGAGATGGTTATGGGGGCAGTAAAGGCAGCGGAAGACTTGAACTCACCAATTATACTTCAAGTTGCTCAAGTTCGCTTGCCATATTCACCAATTGAAATATTTGGTCCAGTTATGATTGCAGCAGCAAAGCAATCAAAGGTTCCGATTGCAGTGCATTTTGATCATGGTACTGATTTAGAATGTATAAAAAAGGCTTTAGATATAGGATTTACATCTGTTATGATTGATGCTTCAATGAAAACAATTGATGAAAATATTGAAATTGTTAAAAAAGTCAAAGAATTAGCAAACACATATGGTGCAGATGTAGAAGCTGAAGTTGGTCAATTAGCTGGAAGTGAAGATGGAAGTATAGATAATGATATGATATATTCCAATCCAGATCATGTGTGGAAGCTTTATAATAATACACATGTTGATGCGATTGCACTTTCGTTTGGGAATGCACATGGTCTTTATAAAAAGGAACCAAAACTTAGATTTGATATATTAGAAGAAGCTAGAAAAAAAGTTCCTACCCCACTAGTATTGCATGGCGGTTCAGGTATAAGTTCACAAGACTATAAAAGGTGCATAAAAGGTGGAATACGCAAGATAAATGTAGCTACTGCTTCGTATAATATGGTAGAAGAATATGTTAAAGAGTACTGTAAAACAGATGAACATAATTATTTTGCTATGAGTGATTCCATGGTTAGGGGCGCTTATACAAGTGTGAGCAAACATATAGAGGTTTTTAGTAATAAGGCTATAAACTAGCTTGGTTATAAAACAAATATTAAGAGAATGATTTATTAAAGTGATAAGTAGTTATGTCTAGAAAGGAAGTGCAAATTTGAGCTACATTAATTTTAATGAAACAAACAGGTATGATTTAATTCTATTAGGAAGAGTAGCAATTGACTTTAATCCTATTGATTATTACAAACCCTTATCTGAGAGTACAACTTTTAAAAAATATTTAGGAGGATCACCAGCTAATATTGCAGTAGGTTTAGCTAGACTTGGTAAAAAGATTGGATTTATTGCGAAAGTATCAGATGATCAATTTGGAGATTATGTTACAAACTTTTTTGAAAAAGAAGGTATTGATACTTCTAACATAAGTCGTTGTGAGAATGGTGAAAAGCTTGGTCTTACTTTTACTGAAATACTAAGTGAAACCCAAAGCAGCATATTAATGTATAGAAATGAAATTGCCGATTTGCAGTTATGTGTTGATGATATCGATGAAGATTACATAAAACAAGGTAAAGCGTTACTTATTTCTGGTACTGCATTGGCAGAAAGTCCTTCAAGAGAGGCTACCCTAAAGGCTCTTTCTTTAGCTAAGAAGAATAATATACCAGTTATATTTGATATAGATTATAGGAATTACAACTGGAAAAATGATGATGAAATAGCAATTTATTATTCTATAGTAGCAAAACAAAGTGATATAATCTTAGGCTCTCGCGGGGAGTTTGATTTAACTGAAAAGTCAGTGGAAACAGATGGTAGTGACATAGCTACAGCAAAGTACTTCCATTCCTGTGGTGCTCGTATTGTTGTAATAAAACATGGAAAAGAAGGGTCTACAGCTTATACCGATGATGGAGAAAAGTATAGTATTAAACCATTCCCTGTTAAGTTATTAAAATCTTTTGGTGGTGGGGACGGATATGCTTCTGCATTCATTTGTGGTTTACTAGAAGGTAAAGAAATATTAGATTGCCTAGAGATGGGTAGTGCAAGTGCAGCAATGCTTGTAGCAAGCCATGCATGCTCTGAAGATATGCCATCACAAGAAGAGCTTAAGAAGTTTATTAAAGAAACTAAAGACGAATATGGAGAAATGATAGCTAGATTTGAATAGAAAGTAAAATGATGGATAGACACTTTTTATAAATTATAGATTAATATATAGAATCAATAGTATAATAGGTTAATCATAGAAAATATAAAAGAGATACAAATATGAGAGGATGGTAAAATAATGGAAGTATTACAATTTTTTGCAGGCGGAGAATATAGAACATCAAAAACAGACCAATATAGAGAGGTATATAATCCAAGTACCGGAGAGGTAACTGCTAAGGTTCCTAACTGTACACCAGAAGAGATTACAGAGGTTATTGAAATTGCAAATGAAGCATTCAAATCATGGAGCAGAGTACCTGTTACTAGACGTGCAAAATTAATGTTCAAGGTGCATCAATTATTAGAAGAAAACTTGGAAGAATTAACCCACTTGGTTGCTGAAGAAAATGGTAAAGCCTGGGGTGAGGCTGAAGGTGATGTACTTAAG
>CAZXWU010000290.1:0-2458 GCA_964644495.1 uncultured Tissierella sp. | reverse complement strand
CAGTGGGTCCAATTAATATAAATAGGTTTTCTTTCATTTCATCATCCTTTAAATAATTCTTAGAAACTGCTTTTCTATATCAATTTTAGACATTTCAATAACAGTAGGTCGACCGTGTGGGCATGTATATGGATTATCACAAGCTTTTAAGTCTTTAACCAAAGCCATTATTTCAACGGTATCTATCTTGTCTCCGCTTTTTATAGCATTAGTACATGCTATTTCTATAATCTTATCAACTTTAGTATCATAAGAGCTCTTAATCCCATAATCTAAATTATCTAAGATATCCAGAAATAGTTCCCTTGCATTGGGTTGACCAAAAATCATTGGTACTGCCCTTAAAGCAATACTATTTTGTCCAAAATCGTCTATATCGAAACCTAAATTCTTGAAAATTTCAATATTCCCATTTAAATTAGATTTTTCATAATCTGTTAATTCGATAATCTCAGGGAACATCAAAATTTGAGTATTTATATTTTCATTTTCAAATTCTTCTTTGTATTTTTCATATAGAATTCTCTCATGGGCAGCATGCTGATCGATAAAAATAAGCTTTTCTTCATTCTTACTTTCAGCAATGATATACACATTAAATACTCTCCCTATAGGTTGAATATCTAATAACAAATCTTCAATTTTTTGTTCTTCTACTACTTCTGATATCTTATCATCCTCTACCTTTTTTAAATCGGCCAAGTCTTTCTTATATATATCACTTAGAAAGTCCTCTGCCAATTGAAAGTTCTTATCTTTACCTGTATCTTCATCTACATATTCATCAAAAAAATATGCATCATCTTCAGGATTGTTTGTCTCCTTAATCTCTGACTTAGTGAAATCTCTAACTATAATTTCATCATATATACTTGATTCTTGTAAATTATAGAGTTTTGGAAGATCTTCTTTGACTTCTTTTTTATCATTATTAATCTTAAATTTAGCTACCTTAATAGATGGCATCAAAGAATCCTTTATAATATTGCTTATCTTGCCATATAATAAATCAGAATTGAGAAACTTGACTTCCTGCTTTGTTGGATGAATGTTAACATCAACTTCCATAGGATCGATTTCTAAATAAAGGATAAAGATAGGGAATTTATTGATTGGTATCAAAGACCTATAAAGGTTTTCTAAGATCTTAGAGATTGCATGGTTTACAATATATCTCCCGTTTATATATAGATATTGATGATTTCTATTTCCCCTAAATTGATTTGTATTGGAAATATAGCCCCTCAATTTAATATGATTATCCCCATAATCAATAGGGATTAAAGCCTTAGCTATATCTTTACCTAGTATATTATATATATTATCCAACAAACTATTATTTTGTGATGTTTGAATTATAGTTTTATTATCCCTTATAAACTTAAAAGAGACATTAGCATTTCCTAATGCCAGTTTATTGACTATATTACTCACATGGTTACCTTCAGATAAGTCACTTTTTAAATAGTTCTTTCTGACAGGCAGATTGTAAAACAAGTCTCTAACAATCATAGTTGTGCCTTTAGGAGATCCAACTATATCCATGGAAGTTATTTCGCCCTCTTCCACAAAGGCTTGTAGCCCACTATTAGAACCTTTGGTCTTAGTCAGAACCTCCACCCTAGCTACACTGGAAACACTTGACAGAGCCTCACCTCGAAAGCCTAAGGACATAATACTGAACAAGTCTTCTATCTTGCCTAGCTTTGAAGTGGAATGTTTCTTAAAGGCAAGTAATAGGTCCTCTTTCACCATTCCATCTCCATTATCACTTATCCTTATTAGAGACTTGCCTCCATTCTTAATCTCAATAGTTATACTATCGGAAGATGCATCTATTGAGTTTTCAACTAATTCTTTAACTACTGAGGCAGGTCTTTCTATTACCTCCCCAGCAGCAATTTTTTGAATGGTCAAATCATCTAATACCTTTATTTTAGCCATAGTTAATTCTCCTTAAGATTCTTTGCATCTTTCACAAGATTGTTTAATAGTGACAGGGATTCTATAGGGGTTAAATTATCAATATCTATATTTAATATCCTATCAATAAAGTAATCCTTCTTATAATCATAAAGATCTATCTGCTTAGAACTTTCTTTAGGCAGATCATTCATATTAATTTCATGAGATCCTTCAATTATTGAAAGGATATCATTAGCCCTTTCAATTATATCATTGTCTATTCCTGCCAGTCGGGCAACTTGAATACCATAAGACTTATTGGTAGAACCTTTTATAATTTTTCTTAAGAAAATAATGTCATTTCCTTTCTCTTCTGCAACTATAGTCATATTTTGAACATTAGAAAATTCCCCTTCTAATTGAGTTAATTCATGATAATGAGTTGCAAATAAAGTCTTAGCCTTTATCTCAGAGGCAATATGTTCTACAATAGCCCATGCTATACTAAGACCATCATAAGTAGAAGTGCCTCTACCAACTTCATCTAATATTA
>CAZXWU010000289.1:0-2459 GCA_964644495.1 uncultured Tissierella sp. | reverse complement strand
GAAGATTCTTTAGATAAACTAGCTGAAGCCATATCTCTAATAGTTAGTTCGCGAGTAGTGAATGGAGATCATATAGGTATATCACCAGGGAAAACCTTATCATCTTCTTCTAAACACACTACTATCTATAATTCAAAGGATATCAAGTTTATCCCTCTTTTGGGGGGAGCTACTTATGAAGGTGTAGACTGGCATGCAAATAATAATTGTCACAGATTTTCTGAAAGAATGCAGGCAAGTCATATGGTTCTAAATACCCCTCTTATTATACGTGAAAAAGCTTTAAGAGAAGAATTGATGAACAATCCAGCTATTAAGCCTATATTTAATGCCTATGAAGATCTAGATGTAATCTTACTGGGAATAGGACAAACAAGAGGAGAATCTAGTCTGAATCAAATAGGAATAAACGATGAAGAAATCCGTGCTGCTTATAAATCAGGTGCTAAAGCTATAGTAGCAGGTTCTTTTTTAGATTCACAGGGAAAAGAAGTACTTAAAAGCCAAAGTGATATATTTCTAGGAGCTAAGATCAACCACATAAGAAAGTGTCCATGTGTAATAGGAATAGCTGAAGGAATAGACAAACTAGAAGCTATAGAAGCAACTTTAAAGGGGGATATAGTAGATATATTTTGTACAAGTTTAGAGACAGCAAAGGGAATATTACAAGCAACTTAATTTAAGGAGGATGGCAATGCAGTATTATATTAGTATTGATTGTGGGACTCAAAGTACCGCGGTTGCAATTTATGATGGAGGAGCAAATTGTGTAGCTAAGCACTCCACGCCAAACAAAATTTATTATCCTAAGGCATCTTGGGCTGAACTAGATGCAGATGCATATGTAAAAGCTACTATGGATGGAATCAAACACTGTGTGGAGACAAGTCAAATAGATCCTAAAAATATTAGAGCTATTTGTGGAGATGGAATCATATGTGGAGTTGTAGGAGTAGATGAAGATATAAATGCTATTACTCCATTCATTCCATATCTAGATTCTAGAGCTGAAGAAGAAGCTAGCTGGATTAGAGATAATTTTGAGCCTATATGGATTAAAGAAAGTGGAAATGCAACAGTAGAAGCATTACAGCCTACAGTAATAGCTAAGTGGATGTTAAATAATCATGAAGAATTTCAAAAACATGGTAAAAAAATAATGAATATTGGACCTTATGTACTATCTAAATTAGCTGATTTAAAATCTGACCAAGCTTTTATAGACTGGAGTACCATGTCTGGATGGCTAATAGGATTTAATGCAGAAGAAAAAACTTGGTCTGAAAATCAGATGAATATGTTTGGAATACCCATGGATTTATTACCAGAGATAGTTAAGCCTTGGGACATAGTAGGAAAATTATCCAAAGAAATGGGAGAGGCTTTAGGAATTCCAGAAGGCATACCTATAGTTGCTGGTGCAGGAGATACTATGCAGTCATTTTTAGGATGCGGAATAGTAGAGCCAGGAATGGCAGCCGATGTGGCTGGAACTGCAGCTATGTTTGGAGTAATGGTAGATGGGATCAATGAAGAATTAAGTTCAAGACCTGGACTATACTTTACTACAGGAACCCTTCCAGATACATATTACTATTGGGGATATATAAGAAGTGGCGGACTTTCCCTACAGTGGTTTAGAGACAGCGTAATTGGTAGACCAGGGGACGATAGCTTTTATGAAGAAGCCAATGCTAAGGCTGAAGATGTACCTGCAGGATCTAAGGGTACAATGTTCTTCCCGTATCTACAAGGTGGATGTAATGAAGCTCCAAATGCTACAGGATCCTTTTTAAACCTGACTAGTGCAACAGACACAGGAGTTTTATGGAGATCTATATTAGAATCCATAGCCTATGAATATGTTTATTTTACAGATAGAATTAGAAGTGCAGGTATAGATATAGATAATGTGATCTTTACTGAAGGTGGAAGTAAAAGTGATGTCTGGAATCAAATAAAATCAGATTCCCTACAAGTAGATGGAGTAACCCTAGAAAACAAAGAAGGCGCTACTATGGCAAATGCAGTAATCGCTGCCTATGCAGTAGGAGATATAACAGATATAAAGGGAACCTTAGCTAAATGGTTAGATGTGGATAAGAAATTCACACCAAATGCTGCTAATTCCATTTATTATAGAAATGCTTATCACTGTCATCAAGATCTATTGAAAAATCAAATGGACGGAGCTTTTAATGTATGCACTTATTTAAGAGAACTAGAAGAACCTCTAAAGTACCAAGAAAAACACAAGAGCTTATCGGAATTTCAAAAAGCTCTATTTGAAAGTAATCCAACAACTAAGAAAGAAAATCAAAAATAGGAGGAAAACATAAAATGAATATAAAATATGACCCAATAATCTTCAGCCAATCAGAATCATTAAACTTGGATGAATATATAGTAGTAACCTATCTGATGAAGGCAGAGACTAGTGACCTGCTTATGAGAGC
>CAZXWU010000288.1:1417-2466 GCA_964644495.1 uncultured Tissierella sp. | reverse complement strand
ATAGTCCAATGCAGAAGATGGAAAAAGCTATTGATAGGTTTAAAACTGGTATGGCTATGGCAGGGGAAGAAGCACTTGCAAGATTAGAACCCTTGTTCGATAAACTAAATGAATGGCTACAGTCTAGTAATGCAGATAGTTTCTTTGGAGCTATAGCAATGGGAATCACTTTAGTAGTTGAATCAGTAAGTTGGCTAACAAATGCGATAGTAGATAATTGGAGCATCATCCAACCTATACTAATGGCAATAGGAACAGTCTATCTAGCCTATATAATTACTCAAATTCAAATTACTACAGGTAAGATTATAGAGATGGCAGGGGCTTGGTTATTGGCTCACTGGCCTGTATTATTAATAGTAGGTGCAGTTGCTTTATTTATAGCAGTATTAATTCAGTCTGGAGTAACAGTAAGCCAGGTAACTGGATTTATAGGTGGAGCATTCGGAGTGCTATTCGCCTTTTTATATAATGGAGTGGCAATAGTATGGAACAACTTTGCAGGACTAGCAGAATTCTTTGCAAATGTATGGAACCATCGAATATATACAGTAAAATCTTTATTCGCTAATATGGCACACACAGTTTTAGATATGGCAATTTCAATATCTAGTGGCTTTGATACAGTCGCAACCAATATAGCTAATGCGTTTGTTAAGGCTGCGAACATGGCTATAGGTGCTATAAATTGGATAAAGGAAGAATTAAATAAAATACCCGGTGTAGACCTTTCAATGTCAGGTAAATGGCAGGCTACAAGCTCCATTACAGGGACTATGGTAAATGCTAAAAACAATGTAGACAAATGGCTTGGGGATGCACCAACGGGCTATTGGAAAGCGCCTCGGATGGATTTAAAGAGCATCGGAGGCTCTATGACAAGTGGATATGAGTTTGGTGCTTCATTGCCTGGGAAGTTCTCTACTGGATTAGATAGCATCAAGAACTCTATAGGAGACTTTGCAGGACAAGAAGATGCTTGGAATAATCTGCAAAATAACGGACTAAACAATGGATTGGGCGACTTAGGTAAGAAGGGTAAAGACTTA
>CAZXWU010000288.1:0-1407 GCA_964644495.1 uncultured Tissierella sp. | reverse complement strand
AAATAAAACTGCTAAGGGGATTAAAAAGAGTGTAGATAAATCAAGCGAAGATTTGAAATATCTTAGAGATCTAGCAGAGAAAGATACAATAAACAGGTTTACTACAGCAGAAATCAAAGTAGAGAACCATAATGAAATGAATATAAACAATGAAATGGACCTAGATGGAGTTATAAACTATCTAGCAGAAGGTGTAGATGAATCAATGCAAATAGCAGCAGAAGGAGTGTATTAAGAATAAAGGCCATCTTTAATTAGGTGGCCTCTTACATAAAAACAGAATCATATAATAAAAGTGGGTGATGATATAAAATTTTTAAATCCTTTGGAAGAAGAGGAACAGAGAAGATTATTTAGAGAATACGAAGAAACAAAAGATTTAGAGATAAGAGAAAAACTTATATTGCATAACTTAAAACTAGTATCTTGGACTATTTCAAAGTACTACTATGATAGAAACATACTAGAAAATGACGACTACTTCCAAACTGGAACTATAGGTCTGATGAGGGCAATAGAAACCTACGACCAAGAGATAGGGGCTTTTAGTACCTACTGTATATATGCAATTAGACAAGCCGTAGAAAGAGATATAGAGAACTTTGGGCGTACTATAAGGGTACCCTCATATATGGTAGCAAAGGTAAATAAAGTTAAAAGGATAAAGGAAGAAATATCATCAATTTTAGAAAGAGATCCAACAGCTGAAGAGATAAGTTTTAAAATAAAATTACCCCTCGAAGAAATAAATGAAATCTTAAAGGTTGTAGATGATCCAGTATCTTTAAATATGGTTACGAGTACAGATAGCGAAGATTTAACACTAGAAAGTACAATTAAAGATGATAGCCCTACACCCGATGAGCTCGTGGAGAGTAAAATCTTCATAGAACAGTTTAAGGAAATAGCAAAGGATAAACTTTCAAAACTCCAATATGACTCTATAACCATGTATTTAGGAATAGGTACGAGAGAGCACTCGCTCGAAGAAATTGCTTATAAGCACGACCATAGTTCACGCGAATACATCAGAAATGAAAGAGACAAAGGGTTAAGGATATTAAGACGTACTAGATACTTCTTGGAGTTAAGAAAAGAATTTGAGGAAGAAACAAGTTATTATAAAAGTATAGATTATAGTCGACCTCGGAGTAGTGGAGGGTTACCTACAAGTAGTGTAGAAAACATAGCATTAGAAAGAGAAAGAAGATTAGAGAGAATAGAGAAAAGATATAGTGATAGAGAGCGACTTAAAAAGAGTGTGTAAAATGTATTTGAAACGCCTATTTAATACTAAAGAATGTAACTACAAAACGGATACAAGCACTATAGAATGGAGGTTTAAGGCCATATATGAAACTAAACAGATACACAGATAAGGAAATCAAAGAATTAATGAAGAGTATG
>CAZXWU010000287.1:0-2487 GCA_964644495.1 uncultured Tissierella sp. | reverse complement strand
ATGTGACTATCAAGCTTATTTGCATCTATACTACTAATAGCACCTGCTAAATCCTTTATATATCTTCCTTCTGACCTTAGTCCAACAGATGATACTTCTGCATGAAGGTTTTTAGCAGTTTCTGCCAAATCAGATAAAGGCCTAAGGGTTGTTCTAATACTATTTGCTCCTTTTTTTAAATTTCCAATAATTGTCAATAACTCACTTATTAAAATAATTAAAAATAACAACAAAAATAATCTTAGTTCAGAGCCTATTGAATATGTTATTTGATAAGATGCACCATTTATATCTGTTTTAATACTATATTTCACTAAATCTAACTTCTCTAGTACTTTCATCTCTTTTTTTGATGGATCTATTTTAATATTTCTTTTGGTATTCTTAGTCTTCAAAGGAAGCTTTTTTTGTATTAGATCAGGAAATGTAAAACCATCTGAGGAAGATAGTCCTTCTATTTTATGTATTTGATAGTTGTTAATATTAAAATGTATTTGTTGTCCATTATTTGAAACTAATCTTAGTGTACTTGTAATGGTATTCATTCCTTCATCGGCTTTCCAAAAAATTATAAAAAAACCTATGATAAATAAAAGTACATTAATAGAAAAAAATCCTGCAATAAGCCTTCCTAACATTCCTATATTAAGCTTTAGCACAAGAGATGAACTTATTTTTGATTTTATTTTGGTTGAACTTACATCTCTATGATCATTCATCTTTTATCATATACCCCACTCCGCGAACAGTATGTAGTAATTTTAACCCAAATGGTTCCTCAACTTTCACACGTAAATATCTTACATAGACATCTACAGCATTTGTTTCTCCTGTGAAATCATAGCCCCAAATGTTTTCTAGTAAAGTTTCACGGCTAATGACTATGTTTTTATTTTCCAATAAGTACTGTAGCAAATCAAATTCTCGTTTTGTTAAGTCTATCAACTGCTTATTTACTTTAACTTCTCTCATATCTGGATCAAGACTCAAAGGACCAGCTGAAATTTCTGAGGATGTTTTTGTATAATGAATAGTAGTTTTTTCCCTAAGGACTGCCCTAATCCGTGCTAAGAGTTCCTCAATAGCAAAAGGCTTTGTTATATAATCGTTGGCTCCTCCATCAAGGCCTGAAACTTTATCTACAATTGCATCTCTAGCTGTTAGAAGAATAATAGGTATATCTGAAACCTTACGAATTCTTCTAAGAACCTCTATACCATTTAAAGCAGGTAACATAATGTCAAGTAAAATCAAATCAAAGGGTTGGACTAGAGCAAGCTCTAACCCATCCCTTCCATTGTATGCTTTTTCTATTTCATAGCCCTCATATCTAAGTTCTAGCTCTATAAAACGAACTATTTTTTCCTCATCTTCAATTATGAGAATTCTCTTCATCAGGCTCCCCACCCTTCACTTCTTTTTTAAATTTTTCAGCTGCATCTGCTACTGAATTCATCGCACGATTTACATTCTCTTTTCCTAAATCAGGCCCAATAAACATGTATCTATAGCCAAAGAATAACCCCACGACTATTAAAGGAACTGTAATCCAAAACATAAAAAATAAAAGTAATGCCAAAATTGTCACTGGAATGCTAATGACTTTATTTTCACCTTTTAAAACCTCTAAGTGATTTCTATTGCCTTTACTAATTATTTCACCACACCATTTTGAAAATTTACCTATTAGTTGAGCAAAGGATACACCATGACTTTCCTTTGACTCATTTTTAGATTCTTTTTCTTGGAAATGATTGTTTGCTTCTTGTCGTCTGTTTATGGAGTTATGATAACCGCCATTTTTAGGTTCCTCAATAAGTTTTTGTTTTTCAAGAATTATTATTGCTTCTAATGTGTCACCTTTCGCCTCTTCTAAAGCCCTTTTTGCTTCATCATAAGTAATGTCCCCATACTGACGCAATTTTTCTACCTGTTCTAAAGTAACCATATTTAAAACCTCCTCTTTTTTAATATGGTTTTATCATAGCACTTCAATATTCAAGTATCATTTATGTAACATTAAAATCTCATTAGAATACCATTATATTCTATTTTAGAGTATATTCCAATAATATTGTTGTATAGATAAGTAACCTTAACTTTCTTAGGATAACAAAGTTTCAATAACTTTCCTTTTATTTGTCTTGATTTCTTGATTACTTATTTAAATCGGAATATAATATAAGAAGCCAATATACTTTAGCAGTGATAATAGATGAAAAGGAGGCGTCAGAATCGTGGAGCTTAAAACACCCTTAAATTCAAAAAAATCACTTCTACCTGAAGTCAGCTGTGTAGTTAACATAAAAGGACTTCAAAAGCATAATCTTCCCTATGTTTTTATATGGATTGTTTACTATGCGTGGGTTGTTTCCTTTGCAAGCTGGTGGACAGCTTCACCACTTACAGAAAATGGACTTAATATAGAACTTCGTGGACTGCTGCATACCATAATTTTGATTTCATCTGGCATATTTATATTAATCA
>CAZXWU010000286.1:2123-2493 GCA_964644495.1 uncultured Tissierella sp. | reverse complement strand
ATACAACTTTAACTCCTGAACTAATTAATGAGGGATATGCAAGAGAATTTGTATCCAAGATACAACAAATGAGAAAGAATAATGGATACGAAGTTCTAGATAATATCAATATCTTCTATGACGGCAGCGATGAAATCAAGGCAGCCATAGATAAATACGAAGACTTCATCAAATCAGAAACTCTTGCTATAACAATTGAAAGAGTATCAGAAGAAGATTTAGAGCAACAAGATCTAAATGGTCAAATGACAGGTATAAGATTAGAAAGAATATAGCATAAATAAACAAGGTAAAATCTTATCTATCATGCTAAATATTTTGGTGTAGACGATAATAATGCTGCGATTAAAGATGGTATACTATGTTTATA
>CAZXWU010000286.1:0-2113 GCA_964644495.1 uncultured Tissierella sp. | reverse complement strand
CAGGTATAAGATTAGAAAGAATATAGCATAAATAAACAAGGTAGATGGCCTAGGCTGTCTACCTGTTTTAATATATATAGATACTGCTACATCTAAAAACAAAGAGACTTAAGTATCTATATTCTTATTATTTACTTATTCCTCTGGTCATTCTTAATATTTCCTTGACTACAAGCTTGCTTGACAGCAAGACAATAGAAACACCAGGACCTGGATGAACAGAGCTACCAACAAAATAGAGATCATCCACATCATCTGACTTTAAGTGAGGTCTAAAGTAGTTTGTTTGTGTTAGGCTTGGACTTAGACCAAAAGCTGTACCGCCATAAGAATTATAGTTACTTTTTAAATCCACAGGTGTAAGGTAGTTTTCATAAATTATGTTATCCTCAATGTCTTCTAAACCAGGGATTTTTTTAAGAGCAGATATGGTTTTAATTCTCATAAATTTTACTGTATCCTTAGTCCATTCGACATTATCAAAAAACAAATTTGGAACCCTCACTACTATACTTATACATTCACCATCTATATCAATCATGCTATTGTCCACTTTAGTAGGACAGTATAAATAGAAGGAAGGATCAGTGGGCAACTGCCCTGTAAAAGCTGCATCAATATTCTCTTTAAAGTCCTCATTTAAGTACAAATTATGTACTGAAAGTTGAGGATATTTTTTCTTTAAGCCCAAATATATAATAAAAGTGGAACAAGTGTATTTTAGATCATCTAAGTCACTGCTTGTATATTTCTTTTTATGGTTATCACTTTTTATTAGACTATCCATTGTATAAGGAAAGTCAGCATTGCTAATAACTATATCAGCAAAAACCGATTCCTTATCTTTAGATTTTATACCAATAGCTTTGTTATCAGAAATAATAATTTCATCTATTAGATAATTGGTTTCAATTACTCCTCCTAGCTGATAAATAACCTTTTCTAAAGCTTCTACATAGGAGTACATTCCCCCTTTTAAATGCCATAGGCCATATAACTGAGATATTACAGGAACCAATGTGTAGATACTAGGTCCTTCATAGGGAGATATCCCAACGTATAATGACTGGTAGCTAAGAAAATTTTGTAGCTTTTCATCTTGGATATATTCTGAAATTAATTGATATGATGTAGAAAGTGACTTAGTTTTTAGTGCATTTATCAATGTTGAAGGCTTAAAGAAGTCTATAGGATTTTCAAAGGACTCTTGTAAAAAATTATCATTTGCAATGATATACCTTTCATATACCTCAGCGAAAAATTTCATGTAACCAATTGAATCCTCTGTTGAAATAGATTCTAGGGTTTTTACTAATGTCACCAGATCTCTAGTGAAATCATAATGAGTTCCATCTGGATAAAAACTACGATAAGTTGGATCAACTTTCATAAATTCTATGTAGTCCTTATAATCTAGACCAGCATCGTGAAAAACTTCTTCAAATATTTCACGATTCATTAAAATCGAAGCAGTCAAATCAAAGGTAAATGGGTGATGTACTAATTGATTTGTTTTACCACCTATAGTTTTTTCTTTTTCAAATATTTTTACATCATATCCTTTGCTCAGTAGTCTAACTGCTGTAGCTAATCCACCTACGCCTGAACCTATAATTAATACTGACTTTTTCATTTCTTCACTCCACCTCAATAATATTTTATAATAATATTATTGCTCAATACTTGATATTAAATTCCTTGTTTTGGATTTCATTTAGTAATCCAGAGATGGATGCCTGGATCACAGTTGACTGTCATCCAATTATCCTTAATAAAATAGGTACTGAAATCAATGACAACAATGTAGTTGCAGACACTATAATAGCAGCATATTCCTTTTCTTTATTATAACTTTCACCCAATATAGAGGTCATAGTGGATGCAGGCATAGCAGTCATAATAATTACTGTAATGGAAGCTTTAGATATATCTCCTAAAATTAAAAATAATAAGTATATAAAAACTGGGATAATTATTAACTTAGTAGTGATTCCATAATAAATTGTCCAATCCTTTAGGTGTTTTCTCGGCTTAACATTTGAAAGTATAACTCCAATAATAATCATAGACAATGGACCAGTCATACTTCCTATACTATTCATACTTGACAGTA
>CAZXWU010000285.1:0-2504 GCA_964644495.1 uncultured Tissierella sp. | reverse complement strand
CCTTGACTTTAGAATCAACAAATAGTTCTTGTGACTTATTAGTAAGATAGTCCATAGTAAAAGTTATTGTTGCACTATTTGCATAGTAGCTATATCCATACGCTATTCTAGAATATGTTCCAGAAAAATACTCATCTTCATTTGTTATTTCAGCAATGAGCATTCCAATTTCTTCTTTTAGATTTGCAGTATCTCCATTATAGGATATAGTAAAGGAAGTTTCATAGTTTTTAAAATTACGATTTATTTCCTCTTTAAGTTCCAATAAACCTGTGGCTTCACTGGAAACTTCAAAAGCTTGTGGTAGAAATTCTTCCACACCCATATGCCCATAAGTTCCTATATCATTTGTTATTATTATAGGGCCTACTATAATTTGTGACTCCTCCATAGCTTCAAAATCATCAGCATAAAGTCTTGTAGATAAAATCAATGTCAATATTACAACTAGTAACAACATCTTCTTATTAATTTTCAACATTATTAATCCCCCTTTTAGAATAAAACATCTTTTATTATCCTAATATATCATGAATTGCTAAATCTTGTCTATATATTTAGACATTAGTTTTCATTCTTACTTGTATTGTTGTATAATAAGACAATAAGAAGAAGGGGGAAAGAAATTGAGAAAAGGCTTATTAATCTTAATCACCATTTTATTATTATTGATTCCACTAGGATCATTTGCTAATTCCACAAATAATGTCATCATAAAAGAATATGATCATATGGGAAATTATCAATATAAGTGCATTCCAGAAATTGAATATAATAATTTAAACATGAGTGTTCTAAGTAGAGGTTCCAGAAGAATTGAATATATACAAGATGATCTTATTAGGTCAGTTTCCTTTGAAAAAGGATCTAATACCAGCTTATCCTGGGGGAAAGACAGAATAGGCTCCCAAAACTTGATTAATAGGATTGGAAATACTAGTAATCAAGTCATTGTTGCAGTTTTAGATACAGGAGTTGACCATAAGCATAACTTCCTTAAAGATAGACTAATAGAAGGCTACAATTTTATAGATGACAATAAGAATACTATGGATGTCCATTCACACGGCACCCATGTAGCTGGTATTTTGGCTGATTCAACAAATAGGAATATAAAAATAATGCCAGTCAAAGTATTAGGAGACGATGGAATTGGTTCTGACTTTGCAGTAGGAAGTGGCATCTACTATGCTGTGGACATGGGGGCAGATATAATTAATATGAGTCTAGGTGGCCTTGGCCATTCTCCTTATGTAGCTGAAGCTATTGAGTTTGCAATATCAAAAGATATTTTAGTCGTAGTTGGTGCTGGAAATGAATCTAGAGACACTAAGGATTACTACCCAGCTTCAGAAGAATTAGCCTTAGTGGTTTCAGCTACAGATGAATTTGATAATTTTGCAGATTTCAGTAACTATGGCAAATCTGTAGATATAGCTGCCCCTGGAGTTAGTATCTATAGTAGTGTTCCAGGTGATGATTTTAGGTTTAGTAGTGGTACATCTATGGCTACATCATATATAACCTCCCTAGCAGCTTTAATAAAACAAGAAGATTTAAGCAGGGATATTTATATGATTGAAGAACTCTTAAAAATCCATATTGATGATTTAGGACTAGTAGGAAAGGATATTTATTTTGGTGAAGGCCTTGCCAATGTATCCAAGTATCCTATGGATAAAAAAGACAATGACAATAATAAAGCTTATACTTTAATGGATGAAAAATATGGTGTTCCACTTAAGAAGGAATGGACTGTGGCTTTTAGCAGGAATTTCAAAGAAAATGAAGTCAATGATATAAAAGTTATGAAGGGTGACCAAATAATACCATGTCATATTAGCCATGACGGAAAATCTAAAATTATGATTAAATCTAAAATGCCCTATGAAAGTAAGACGACCTATCATATATTAGTTCATTTAAAAAATAATAATAGCTATAAAATGAAGTTTACAACAATGGAATGATTAAAACAAAAAGCCCCTAAGGGCTTTTTTGTTTAATGAAGTTTATCTTTCTCTTATAAGCACACCTCTATCAAAACCACTTTGAGAATAAACCGTCCCCTTTTTCACTGAAACTGTTTCCAACATATTCCCATGAAATGCTCCATCCCCTATACTTGTTACACTATCTGGTATTATTACACTTGATATCCTCTTATCAAAGAAAGTAGTCTTTCCTATACTAGTAACCTGAATACCCTCTATTTCTCTTGGTATTACAACTTCTTTAGGTCCACTCTTGCTATAATCTGTTATCTTACCATCTTCAAAAGTAAAATGTTTTTCATCCGTATATACTAGATCTTCAAGGGCCTTTGTATTAAAATACCTTTTTACTTTTGTTCTATTATTTAAAAATATCTTAAGGCAATATCTAGAGTTTGCTTCAAATTTAACAACGGAAAAAAAGACCCATCACAAGCTTTTTCCTGTAATGGATCCAGTTTCACTAACTTGCTCTTCACTTATATATCCTGCTTGACTTGCATCCTTTAT
>CAZXWU010000284.1:0-2507 GCA_964644495.1 uncultured Tissierella sp. | reverse complement strand
GAGTACGAGATACACTTAGAAGCTTTAGTGGCAAATCTTAGTCATAATATTCAAAAGTATGCTTGGAAAGAAGACTTTTTCGCTAGGGTTTTGTTTAACCGCTTTGGTGAAGAAATAACCTATTTAGGTGCTAAAAATGATGGATTCTCAGCAGATAAGACCATTGATGGGACCTATTTCTTAAATTCGTTTAGTTGGTCTATTCTTTCAGATTCGGCCAATGAGGAGCAAATACGTATTATGTTAGATAAAATAGAAGACTACTTAAAAACACCTTATGGCTTAAAGCTTATGAGTCCTACAGATCTTTCGAAAGTAGCCACTAAAACAGCTACAGGAGAATATTTTCCAGGAGATCGGGAGAATGGTGGAATATTTAAACATGCAACTATGATGGCAACAGCAGCTATGCTTCAAGCAGCCAAAAAAGTAACAGATATTGGGCTTGCAACTAGACTCAGGGATCTAGCATATTGGATGGTAGAGCTGGTATTGCCTTATAAAGCCTTGGAGAATCCTTTTGAAGTATGTGGTAACCCACGTTGGTGCACACAATACAATAACAGTCAAACAGGAGAAAATATAGGACCTACATTAAGTGGTACCTCTACTTGGCTTGCTATCACTCTATTTGAGATGTTTGGAATAGAGTATTATCAAGACTGCCTTGTGATTAACCCATTATTAGCTAAGGATACAAATAGAGTGAGATATACACTTAGATTCTTTACATCTAACTATACCGTTGAAATTCTCAAATCACAGGGCTTATCGAGAATACAAGATGGACATTATGAAGTAACAGTAGATGGCAAAAGATTAGAGAGTAACATTGTTAAATTAGCCAATGATGGAAAAGAGCATATGATAACATTAAGCTTTAAATAACAAAAATTATAATGAAAATAAAGGTGGATTAAAGAATATGAAAGGTTATAAATTTTTAGATAATAAAGGAACATTTAAACTTAGTAACCCAGAAGTAAATAGTTATAGTTATTTTCCAATTGCCAATGAGTCAGGATGTATGTCTAGTATTACACCAAGTTTAAATGGTGATTGTAAAATAGGACAAAACTCATTCTTACTGGCTCCTGTAAGTAGTGAAGATCTTCATAATAGCAAATCTTCAAGAAACTTTTGGATATATGTTGAAGGAAAGGGGGCTTGGTCAGTAGGGGGCGTATCAGCAGCTCAACAAGCTAAGCTATTTCAAGAGGACAAAGAAGAAACAAGTCTAGAGGCAGGTGTTATGTGGCATCAAATTACTAGAAAATCAGAGGAATTTGGGTTGAAGGCTGAGATTACTTCCTTTGTCCCAGCTACCAGTGATAAGGTTGAGCTCATGAAAGTATCTATCACTAATATCAGTAAAGACCCTATAAAAGTCACTCCTACAGCCGCCATACCACTTTATGGTCGTTCTGCAGATAATCTTAGAGATCATAGGCATGTAACTTCATTATTACATAGAATGACCACAACAAAGTATGGGGTGACCCTTAACCCTACCTTAACTTTTGATGAAAGAGGTCATAAGAAAAATACAGTACTTTATGGTGTAATAGGTGCTGGTGAAAAAGGGGAGCAACCTGTCGGTTATTTTCCTATAGTAGAAGAATTTATTGGAGAAGGTGGTTCCTTTGAAGTGCCCGAAACGATAATGCTTAATAAGACTCCAACTATATTAGCCAATGAACATCTTGAAGGCTATGAAGCTTTGGGTGGGTTAAGTTTTAGTGAGGTAACCCTTAAATCACAGGAAACAAAATCCTATATAATAGCCATAGGTTTCGGGCATTATCTGGAAGACTTTGAGAAGATGACTGAAAATTATCTTGGGGTATCTCAATTTGATGCTGCTTTACAAGAGACAAAACAGTATTGGGATAAGAAAATAAATATTGCTTATCATACGGGAGATGAACAATTTGATAATTGGATGTACTGGGTAAACTTTCAGCCTATGCTTAGGAGGATTTATGGTTGTTCCTTCTTGCCACATCATGATTATGGAAAAGGTGGACGTGGTTGGAGGGATTTATGGCAGGACTGTCTTGCACTTTTGGCAATGGACCCAAGAGGTGTAAGAGAGATGCTCTTAGATAATTTTGCTGGTGTACGCATTGACGGAACAAATGCTACAATTATTGGAAATCAGCAAGGTGAATTTGTTGCGGACAGAAATAATATTACACGGGTGTGGATGGATCATGGAGCATGGCCTTTTCTAACAACGAATCTATATATTCAGCAAACTGGGGATTTGGCATTTCTTTTAGAAGAACAAAGTTATTTCAAAGATTTGCAGATTCTAAGAGGTACAGAAAAAGATAGCTTATGGGAGTCTGAACAAGGTAATCTACTATATACAGAAGAGCAAAAGTTATATCAGGGTACTATCTTAGAACATCTTCTACTGCAACATCTGACAGCTTTTTATGATGTTGGACAGCATAATAATCTCAAGCTTCATGGTGCAGACTGGAATGATGGTTTGGATATGG
>CAZXWU010000283.1:0-2511 GCA_964644495.1 uncultured Tissierella sp. | reverse complement strand
GTAGTAGTAGATTTAGTACATGGATTTGTAGAGTATTTTAGCCCAAGGTATTAATCTTATAAAGATTTAAAAACTCCTCTTCACTGCTTTCCAATATATCTTTATCACTAGTAATAGAAGCATTATTTACTAAAATCATATTGGCACGTGCAATTAATACGTAGAGGAAAATGAATCAATTGCTTGGATTAATGTTTGGATGATTCCAGTTAGAGATAAGATGGAAAATAAATCTATTAAAAAAACAGTAACAATACCCAAGTGGGTAAATGATATTGCTGTACAAAACAATTTGAATTTTTCACAATTGCTACAATCTGCAATTAAGGATAAGGTTGGAATTAAAAACTAGAATATAAAGACTTGTTAGTCCAAATAAAGCTTGATAGGAGAAAATCTATCAAGCTTTATTTGTATTATATTTAACAGCTAACCCTCCAATCCTCACCTGAAAGGACTACAGGTCTAGACATAGATATCATCATGTTGAGAATGGCTAGTTCTCTAGATCTAAGTGTGACCGAACTCCTATCTTTGTCTCTATTGACAATACTAATTTATAATAGTATTATAGACAAGATACTTAGTCGACTAACTAAGTTTATAGGAGGAAAAAATGGAGATTATTAATAAGGATTCGCTATATTATTTATTTCTAGAAATACAAAGGCTTCACTATAATAGGAGCCATGTACTTTTAGATGAAATAGGAATTTATCATGGTCAGCCTCATATGCTTTTTGTTTTAAATAAAGAGGAGGGACTGAGTCAAAAAGAGTTGGCGGAAAGGCTAAATATTAAGGCTTCAACTATAACAGTCATGCTAAAGAGAATGGAGAAATCAAACCTAGTTATACGTAAACAAGATACTAAAGATAAAAGGATATCTAGAGTATATATTACTAAAGAAGGAAGGGAAGTTTGCCAAAAATCAATTATTGTAATGAAAAACATTGGAGAGGAATGTTTTGGGACCCTTACAGAGGAGGAAAATTTAATACTAAAAAGGTTATTTATGGAGATAAAAGATAATCTTATTGTAGCAAGTGAAGAGAAAGATTAAGTTATGTAGGAGGAAATATGGTAAAAATAATAAAAGAAATGAAGCCATTTACTATAACAATATTATTAATAATAGGACTGCTTTTTTTCCAAGCAGCAACAGATCTTGCTCTGCCTGATTATATGTCGAATATAGTCAACGTAGGAATACAGCAAAACGGTATAGAAAATGCTGTCCCTGAAGTAATAAGGGCTACAGAGTTGGAAAAAATTAGAGTCCTTTTAAATGAGGAAGAAAACAATTTACTAGACAATGGCTTTAAATTAATAAGCAAAGATAATTTAACACAGGAAGAATACAATGATTATGCTAGTAAATATCCAGCTTTAGAAAATGAGAGTCTATATATTTTAGATACTTCTTCTAAAGAGGAAATTGAAGATATGAACTTATTTTTAGCTAGAGCCATGCTTACTGTAACAGGTATAGAAATGGGAGGACCTCAAGGTGTTGTCAATCCACTTGCTAACTTTCCTGAAGGAACAGATCCTTTTCAGGTTCTAAAAAGTTTGCCTAAAGAGCAATTTGACCAAATAAAAATTAAAATTGATGAACAATTTCTGAATTTACCTGAGAATATGGTAACTCAGTCTGCTACAAATTATATAAAAGCTGAATATGAAGCAATTGGAATTGAGATTTCAAAAACCCAGTCTTCATATATTCTCTATATAGGTGGAATTATGCTTTTAATTGCCCTTCTAGGTATGGTAGCTTCCATAATTGTAGGGTTTTTATCAGCAAGGGTTGGAGCTTCCCTAGGGAGAAATTTAAGGGACAAAGTATTTGAAAAGGTAACATCTTTCTCAAGTGCTGAATTTGACAATTTTTCAACGGCATCACTAATCACAAGAAGTACTAATGATATCCAACAGGTACAACAATTTATGGTTATGTTACTCCGAATGGTATTCTATGCACCAATACTGGGGGTAGGTGGAGTTATTAGAGCTATTAACACTAATACGTCCATGGCTTGGATAGTTGCAGTAGGAGTTGCTGCTATTCTTATTTTAATAATATCACTTTTCTCAGTAGCTATGCCAAAATTCAAAATGGTGCAAAAATTAGTTGATAAGGTCAATCTTGTAATGAGGGAATCTTTGAATGGAACTTTGGTAATAAGAGCATTTAATACTCAAAGATATGAAGAAAAGAAGTTTGATAATGCAAATAAAGACTTAACTAAGACAAATCTTTTTGTATCAAGATTAATGGTTACTATGATGCCTTCAATGATGCTTATTATGAATGGTGTCATGCTACTAATAGTATGGGTAGGAGCCCATCAAATAGAGCAAGGTGCTATACAAGTTGGTGATATGATGGCATTTATCCAATATGCTATGCAGATAATTATGTCATTCTTAATGTTATCCATGGTATCCATGATACTACCAAGAGCATCTGTATCAGCTCAGAGAATAGCTGAAATATTAGACCAAGAT
>CAZXWU010000282.1:0-2535 GCA_964644495.1 uncultured Tissierella sp. | reverse complement strand
GCAGATCCTGAATATGGAAAAGGCGTAGCTAGAGCAATGAATATAGATATCAATGATGTAGATTTAAACCTTCCAAAGAGAGATTCTCTGGAAAATAATCATAGGGCTAACAATGCTCATCCAGAGCTAGATATACCATCACCAGATATAGCCGACTTAGCAGAAATCAAAACTGATTATGATCCAAAGAAGTTTATTGACCCAATGGACGATCCATTCCTATTATAAAACAATAGATAAAAGAAGAAGTTCCCAGATTGAATTGGGAACTTCTTTTTTATAGCTTTATATATTTCCATTTAAGAGAAAGCCATGTTTCACCGGGTCATTTTCATCTATTACAATTTTATTAAAGCCTGTAATATAGGCTGAACCAGTTATCTCGGGTATGATAGCTTTTAATCCACCAACTTCCGTCTCCTCTAAAACCCTTCCTGTGAACCTTGTACCAATTATGCTCTCATAAATAAAGTCTTCATCGATACCAAGCTTACCTTTTGCATAAAGTGTTGCCATCTTGGCACTTGTACCAGTTCCACAAGGGGACCTATCTATTTGTCCAGAACCAAAAACTACTACATTTTGTAAATCTGCACCTGGACTTTTTGGCTCTCCATATATCTCTACTAAATCCACAGTTTTTATATGAGGATTTGTAGGATGCTGAACTTCAATTTCTTTATTGATAATATTTCTTAACTTCATTGCCTTTTCTAAAATTTCACTGGAATTTTCAGGTTCTATACTGATCCCCAATTCACTATCCTTAACTATTGCAAAGAAGGATCCCCCAAAGGAAATATCAAAGACCACATTTCCTATTCCAGGTACCTCAATCTCTAGGTCTCTTTTGTATAGGAAAGAGGCTACATTCTTCATGGAGACATCTTGAACTCTCCCATCCTTTACTCTTACTGATGTTTCTACTAATCCAGCTGGAACCTCAAATACTATCTCTGTGATAGGCTCAATTACTTCCACCATTCCAGTTTCCACTGCAATAGTAGCAGCACCTATGGTACCATGCCCACACATGTTCAAGTATCCTCCTGCATCCATAAATATTATACCCAAATCTGCCTCAGCCATAGTTGCTTGGGTAATTATTGATCCAAACATGTCATTGTGTCCCCTTGGCTCATGCATTATAGCTGTCCTAATATAATCTAGATTGCTTTCTAGATACTCCTTTTTCTCTGCCATTGTATTACCATAAATGGGGGGTAACCCACCTATAACAGTCCTATTGGGTTCCCCCATTGTATGAGAATCAATGATATCCAATCCTTTAGAAAATTTCATGATTTTCCCCCTTAGACCTTAGCCATATACTCATATGGAAGGGCTATTATCTTGCCAACTGAATCTATCTCAACTAAATTTATCAAAGCATCCCTACAAATATTGTACTGCATCTCAACATCATTTGGTGCACCTGCATTGGCACCCATAGGTACCAGAGGAGCAACTGCCCTAGGTGTACCACTTTGTCTCACTACTGGTGGAAGAGCAGCTATAATAATAGTTGGTATACCTGCCTTCTCAATCTCTCTCTGCACAATCACGGCAGAGCGGTGGCAAGTACCTCAGCCAGCTGTCATAAGCACTGCATCTACACCCTCATCTAAGAGGATCTGTGCGATTTCAGGTCCAGTTTCTTTCTCGAACCTTTCCTGATTTCCACCTCCACCCATAAATCCAATATGTACTGGAGCTATGGACTTTATAAAGCCATCCTCAGCCAACTCATGTAGTCTATCTATAGGAAACATACAGTTTATATCCTTATTAACATCAGCATTATCATAGCCACCATGGGAAACCATTAAGTCACTAGAAGATAGTGTATCTGGAACCTCCCTGAATGTAAAATCCCCCGAAAGATTAAATCTTTCATCCGACTTGCTGTGAACACCAGCTGCTGTAACCAAGGCAACATTCATATCCTTTAATTCTTTAGTCACTGGAGTCCATACTGGTGCTGGTGTGATAGGTACAAATACTTCTGATTGTAATCCCTTAACTACTGCCATATGTCTATTCACCTTCTTTCCTTTTGTCTAAATTACTTATATATTTTTCATTTGGTCTAGGACTTAGAACTTCTACATAGCTCATATTAAGACAAACCTCTTGTCCTATTTCCAATGGATAATCTGTGATTAACATCCTCATAGGAATCTTCAAAAACCCCATCCTACCCTTGAAATCTATGCTGACAGCCCCGTCAGATATGTCTACTATTATACCTTCTAAATAACGTACTTCATTTATATAATTCATATATTATCCCTAATTCTTGCCTATCAGTTTTAAATTGTTTGCTTTTACTTGTGGGTTCCACTTTCTTTCTGGAGCTTGGATTTCTTCTCCATTCATTACAGATTTTAGCATAGCTAGTATCCTTAGTCCATCCTCTTGGGTTAAAGTATTGCAAGCGAGGATTTCATTTTCGATGCCTTCTTCTGACTTATTCAAATCTATCATATTAGTCATATATTTATTACCTACCACTAATGCCCCTTGCACTCCAGA
>CAZXWU010000281.1:0-2545 GCA_964644495.1 uncultured Tissierella sp. | reverse complement strand
CGCTCGTCTTGCCATTCATTACGGAAGTAATGCAGACTTTATGCGAATGTATGACCATTCCACAAGATGTCTTGAAGCAGCTAAGGTCAATGATATAGCTACACGGATAAAGGAAGATTGTGCCTTCCACTTGGAACTAAGTGTAATTAGCCAGAATAAAAACTTATTAGAATGCCAAAGGGTTAACTATTTAAAAGTTGAGTTTTTACAATCTTGGAGGGGTGTTTTTCTAGAGACTCCTGAAGAACAACATAGACAACACCAGAAATTACACGATGCCCTTATAGCGAGAGATGCAAATTTAGCTTGTCTGTTGCTTACAAAGCATCATATGCACTTTCACAACTTAAAGGGTGTTTATCCTTTGGAATTATTTTTAACAGTTTAGATCATGTAGATTAATAGTTTTTAAAAAGCTTACTCAAAAAAGGGTAAGCTTTTTGTTTTTTAAATTATCTAAATGGCTGGAGCTGCCCTATAGGTTTTATTAAACTTTATTTGCAACTTCGATTATATTTTAGAGTCTGTGTCACATATGTTTGACTTACTTGGATTAATTGTATACAAACATAACAAATGGTATTGACTTTACAATTATGATGTTATATAGTTATGATAGTCGAATAAAAAGACAATATGTATTACAAATGACGAAGATTCAACAAATTATAAGGAGGATGGTTATGAAAAGATTACTAAGTATATTCATAGTGGCTTCATTAATGTCGGTTTTCATAGTTGGTTGTAGCGCAAAAGAGGTATCTAAGACAGATGGAAACCTAGTTATTGCAAACCTACCGAAATCCGTTGGTGGCGCATGGTTTAATCGTATGGACGATGGGGTGAAAAAATATGCGGCTGACAGTGGCAATGAAGCTTTCCAGACAGGTGCAGACAAGGGTGATGCGGCTTTACAAGTTAAAGAAGTAGAGAATCTTATAGCTCAAAAGGTAGATGTAATTAACATAGTACCTGTTTCCCCAGAGGCTTTAGAACCAATGTTAAAGAAGGCAATGGATGCTGGTATCATTGTTATATCCCATGAAGCCCAAGGAATTGAGAATGTACACTTTGATGTAGAAGCATTCGATGGAGAGGCTTATGGTGCAAGACTAATGGACAGAATGGCAGAGGCCATGGGCCAAGAAGGGGAATACATTATAAGTGTTGGATCCTTAACAGCTAAAAGTCATATGAGCTGGGCCAATGGTGCATTAAAAAGACAAGAAGAAGAATATCCTAACATGGTTTGTCTAAATGCAGATGCCTTTATTGAAACTAACTATAATCAAAAGGCTTCTCAAGAACAAGCGGCAGAATTGATGAAAACATACCCAGACCTAAAAGGAATGTTTGCAACATCTGCAACTGATCTACCAGGTTATGCTCTAGCAGTTGAAGAAGCTAACAGACAGGGTGAAATTATTGTAGTAGGTAATGGTTTGCCTAGTGCTAACAAGGACTATATAAACTCTGGTGCCCTTACTTTCCTTGGTTGCTGGGATCCTGCAGATGCCGGCTATGTTATGGCAAAGGTGGGAGAGATCTTAAAAGATGGTGGCGAAATAACTGAGGGTATGGATTTAGGAGTACCTGGTTACAACAAAATAAGACTAGAAGGTAACGTAATCATTGGTGAGGCTTGGAAAGATGTAACAAAGGACACTTTAGATGAAAACGACTTTTAATTTATAATTAAACATAATAACATTCCAGTCCGGCCGTGTCCAGGCTGGAATGTTATTGTAAGTAAGGTTTTAAAAAACTTACTATTATTGGGTATACACTAAAAATATTAGAAATTGAGAGGTAAAAGCCTATGGGAGATCTTGTGCTCCAACTAAAAGGAATTTCTAAGTCATTTACTGGTAACCGCGTTTTATCAGATATAGACCTTGCAATAAACGCTGGTGATGTACTCTGTCTTGTTGGAGGGAATGGTTCAGGGAAATCAACTTTAATAAAGATAGTATCAGGGGCTCATGCACCGGATTCTGGGGAAGTGATACTAAATGGAGTATCTTACTCAAAGCTGGAACCTACGGAATCAATAAAACAAGGTGTACAGGTTATATATCAAGATTTTTCTGTCTTTCCCAATTTGACAGTTGCCGAAAACATAGCCCTTGGAGAACAATTATCCAAAGGGAAAAAACTAGTCAACTGGCGTAAGGTAAACATACAAGCAAAAAAAGCATTGGATGCCATCGGTGTAGAGATGGATCTTCACGAGGAACTAGGTAATTTATCCGTTGCCCAAAAACAAATAGTAGCTATATCTCGTGCTATTTTACAAGAGGCAAAACTCATTATAATGGATGAGCCAACTACGGCCCTCACCAATAAAGAAATAGAAAAATTATTTAAAATTATAAAAAACTTACAAAAACAAGGAACAGCAGTAATCTTTGTAAGCCATAAATTAGACGAGGTATTTGCTGTATCCAAGAGAATTGCCGTAATCCGTGGCGGTAAGATGGTAGTTGATGAGTCTGTAGAAGACTTTGATAGGGATAAAATTGTATATTATATGACAGGTCAGGAA
>CAZXWU010000280.1:0-2555 GCA_964644495.1 uncultured Tissierella sp. | reverse complement strand
TCATGGGCTTGCCTTATATTCAGGGCCTTAAATCCTAAAATTGATGATTCTTCACTAATTGTTCCACTATCACTAAGTACTGCCTTAGATTGCATTTGAAGCTTTACATAATCATTAAACCCTAGTGGCTTCATTATATTAATTAATGGATTAAACTCTATCCCCTTAGCTTCAATCATATTCCTAGTCCTTGGATGTGTACTAACTATAATCGGCATCTTATACTTTTCTGCTACTGCATTTAAACTGTCCACCAAATCCAAGAAATTCTTCTCTGAGTTAATATTTTCTTCCCTATGTGCAGATACTACAAAATACTTTCCTTCTTCAAGTACTAATCCTTCAACTATATCTGAGTTTTCAATATCTTCTTTTCTAGAATTAAGTACCTCAAACATCGGACTTCCTGTTTTAATCACCCTATCAGCAGGCAGGCCTTCTCTAAGTAAATATTCTCTTGCAATATCACTATAAGTTAAGTTGATATCTGCTGTATGATCTACAATCTTTCTATTGGTTTCTTCTGGCACTCTTTGGTCGAAACATCTATTCCCTGCTTCCATATGGAATATTGGGATATGCCTTCTCTTAGCTGCTATAGCACACAGGCAACTATTGGTATCTCCTAGTACAAGGAATGCATCTGGTTTAACTTCTGCAAGTATAGGGTCAATCTTCACTAAAATATTCCCTATGGTTTCTACTGCTGTTCCCGTTGCAGCATTAAGGAAGTAATCTGGTTTCTTAAGCTTAAAATCATTAAAAAACACTTCATTTAGTTCGTAGTCATAATTTTGGCCTGTGTGCACTAATATATGCTCAACAGCCTCTGATTCATCTAATTTATTAATAACAGCGGACAATCTTATAATCTCAGGCCTTGTACCCACTACAGTCATAACTTTTAACTTCTTCATCACTTATACCTCCAAAAAGTAAGTATCTGGTTTATCAGGATCAAATGCTTCATTTGCCCACATAATCGTCACCATATCGGTATCTCCCAGGTTTTCGATATTATGTGTGTAGCCAGTTGGTATATCTACAACTTCCATCCTATCTCCACTAACGAAATACTCTATCACTTCATCTGAATCTATCTTTCTAAAGCGAATAACTCCTTTGCCGCTCACCACTAAAAACTTCTCATTCTTTGTATGGTGCCAGTGATTTCCCTTAGTAATCCCTGGTTTTGATATGTTTACAGAAACTTGTCCCCTATCAGCCGTTTTAAGAAATTCTGTAAAAGAACCCCTTTCATCTACATTCATTTTAAGTTCATAGCTAAATTGATCCTTGGGTAAGTAGCTTAAGTAGGTACTATATAGTTTCTTAGTAAATTCATCCGACATATTTGCTACTGACTTATCAACCCTGCTATTTTTAAAGGAATAAATCAAATCAACTATTTCACCAAGGGTAATAGTATGAACAGTTGGCACTTCACAAAGCTGTTCCATACTATTTTCTTTACCCTCTAATGCATTAATTAGTTCATTTACTACATCATCTATATAAACTAAATTCATTTCTACACTTCTATCATTTATCGTTATAGGTAAGTCATGGGCAATATTATGACAAAAGGTTGCAACGGCACTATTATAATTAGGCCTACACCACTTCCCAAATACATTAGGGAATCTATAGACCAATACCTTTGCACCTGTTTCCTTGCTATAATCAAGTAGTAAATCTTCTCCTGCCTTTTTGCTCTCACCATATGCATTATCTAGAGCGGCTTGTGTAGAAGATGAAATCATGACAGGACAAGTATTATTATGTTTCTTAAGGGTATCTAATAATTCAGATGTAAAACCAAAATTCCCTTCCATAAATTCGGATTGTTCTTTAGGACGATTTACTCCTGCTAGATGGAATACAAAGTCTGCTTCCTTGCAATATACCTCAAGAAGTGTAGAATCAGTTTCTACATCATATTCCAAAATATCAGTGTACTGCCTATTTCTTAGTTCAGCTATTAAGTTTTTACCTATGAAGCCTTCTGCACCCGTAACTAAAATCTTCATCGCTTATTCCAACTTTCCAGCTCTTCTCTTACATGATCAAGTTGTAATAATTTTTCTTTAATTTGTTCTATATTAAGTCTTTCAGTATTATGTGAGTTATACTCATCTTCTGATGAAAGCTTATGATCACCTTCAACAAAGTACTTATCATAGTTCAAATCTCTTGTATCAGCTGGCACCCTGTAGAACCCACCCATATCCTGTGACACTACATTTTCTTCTTTTGTGAGTAGGGTCTCATAAAGTTTTTCTCCATGGCGTGTGCCAATAATTTTAATTTCATTATCTGCATCAAATAGTTCTTTAACTGCCCTAGCCAAATCCCCCACTGTGGAAGCTGGTGATTTTTGAACCATGATATCTCCTGCATCTGCATTTTGGAATGCAAATACTACGAGTTCTACAGCATCTTCAAGGCTCATTAAGAACCTTGTCATATCTGGATCTGTTACTGTTAGTGGCTGTCCTTGTTTAATTTGTTCTATAAATAGTGGAATAACAGAGCCTCTTGAAGCCATAACATTA
>CAZXWU010000279.1:0-2578 GCA_964644495.1 uncultured Tissierella sp. | reverse complement strand
AAAATTGCAGATAAATCAGGACGAGAAAGGCTTATATTTATTGGATTTTTTTTGATAGCTTTATTACAAATATTCATTCCCTTTACTAGGACTTACAATAGTTTTATACTCCTTTATACAATAATTTCATTGGTGGATATGCTCCAAAGTCCAGCCTATTCATCCTTGATTATAGATTTTGTTGGAGAGGATAAAAGAGGCAGCTCCTATGGTTTATATAGTCTGGCCAGTAGTTTAGGAGCTGTAGGTGGACCGTTAATAGGTGGATATATTTATGAAAATATCGGCAACCATATAGTATTTTACATGAAAGGTGTCCTTCTATTTGCATTGACTTTCTTTGTCTGCTATATTTATTATAAGCATATAAAATCAGGCAAAAGTATAGAAAAACTATTGGGATAATGAGGTAGCATATGAGTAAAATGTGGAAATATAATATGTATCTATATACGGCATCACGCATTTTAATAGGAATTGATATTATTAGAAGGCTTTACTTAAATACCAATGAACTTTTAATTTATTTTTCTTTATTTGTATTTATAGTAGTGAATGATTATCTAAGAGCCTATCATTTTTATAAAGTCTCAAGGGGATATTTCCTATCTATCTTTGTATCTATGATAGCAAGTGGTATACTAATGTATAATGTAGGTGGATACTCAGATTTGTTTATGTTTATTATTATATATGAATTGATTTTGTTTACAGAAGGAAAACTATCAAAACTATTTATAATCTTAGCCATGGCTTTTATTTTATTTAGAAGTATAGGCATTGCAGAGTTTGTAAACTTAGATTTTTGGAAAGAAAATCTATTAGATTTGATTATGTCCTATGTAGGGGTATTATTCTATGCCTTTATGCTATATGCCTATAGAAACCTAAGAAAAGAGAAAAGAAAAGTAGATAATTTGCATAAAGAACTGGAACTATCCTATAAGAAGTTACAGGAACAATCTGATAAAATTAAAGAGTTGTCCGTAACTAAAGAAAGAAATAGATTGGCAGGAGAAATCCACGATAGTCTAGGACATAATCTTGTAGCTTTAAATATGAACCTAGATGTTACAGACAAGATTATAGATAAGGATAAAAGTAAGGCTAAGGATTTAATAAATAAAGCCCAATTAATCACCAAGGAAAGCATAGAAGACTTAAGAAAAGCAGTCTATGCCCTTAAGGAAGAAAACCCCAGGACTTTAAGGGATTCCATCAATCGATTAATAGATAATATCCAAAGTACTGGTGAAATAAAGCTGGTCCTAGATTTTGATGAAAGAGCAGAGGAACTGCCACCTGAGTATAAAGACATCATATATCTATCAATAAAAGAATCCATAACAAATAGTATCAAACATGGAAATGCTGATCTAATAAATATTGATATAAAATATGAAGAATCAAAACTAATCGTGAGAATTAAGGATAATGGAACTGGTTGTAGCCATTTGAATAAGGGTAATGGGCTATTGGGAATTGAAGATCGAGTTACTAAAATTGGCGGTAAAGTCAATTATAGTTTTAAAGCTAAAGATGGATTTGAGATTGAACTAATATTATTTTACTAATGAATTAAATATATAGATAAGGTGATAAAATGGCAAATGTTAAAACAAATGCTATGAGGATATTAGATCAGATTAAGATTAATTATAATACTTATACTTATAGTAAAGATGATGATAAAATAGATGGAATCTCAGTTGCTGAGAAAATAGGTAAAGATCCTAAATATGTATATAAAACCCTAGTAGTGGTCGGTCAAAGTAAGGAAATTTATGTATTTGTCATACCTGTAGCTGAAGAACTAAATCTAAAGAAAGCTGCAAAGATAGTATCTGAAAAAAATATTAATATGATTCATGTGAAGGATATTCAGAAAATCACTGGATATATCAGAGGTGGTTGTTCTCCTATTGGTATGAAGAAAAACTATAAAACTTATATTGACTCATCAATTTCTGATATTGAAAATATAGTTATAAGCGCAGGCAAGATTGGTATACAGATGGAACTAGGTGTAGATGATTTTGTCAAAGCGGCTGATGGAGTAATTAATGATTTAGTATAGTTTGGTGCATCCATAGAGGATTATCCTTGGAAAAATCTTCTGTGGATGTTATAATTTATAGATAAGTATGCTAATAATAAAGATATAATGATCGGAGATGATAATTTGGATATAATTGAAGGTATAATGACCAGGAGGAGTATTAGACACTTTACTGGAGAACTAATAAGTGATGAACAATTGGATACGATCCTAAGGGCAGGATTTCAAGCACCTAGTGCCCATAACATGCAACCATGGGAGTTTATAGTTGTAAGAGACAAAGAGAAAATTTCAAAAATCAAGGAATTTCATAAATATGCTAAAATGGTAGAGGCTGCAGGTACCCTTATAGTAGTTTGTGGGGATAAAAATAAACAAGAGAACTTAGGGCTCTTAGTATCAGATACATCAGCTGCTATTCAGAACATGCTCTTAACTGCCCATGGACTAGGATTAGGAGCCGTATGGTGTGGTATATACGATATAAATGAATATATTGTTAATATGAGTGAAATCTTA
>CAZXWU010000278.1:500-2583 GCA_964644495.1 uncultured Tissierella sp. | reverse complement strand
ATGATAGCTTCTGAAAGCGGGCTAAGAGAAACTATAGGACTCATAGATGGAATGTATAGAACGAAAAGAAAGGGCACTAATTATAGTTACAGAACGGGTGACAATACCCTTGATCTTATATTTATTGGAGAGATTAAGGAGGCGTATAAATCAAGAAGTGCTGAAAATATTTATGAAGGTTCATTATTAGCTACTAAAGTTACAGATATATTGGCAGGAATTCCAGATTTTATAGAATCAGACATTATGTATAAAAGTAAGCAGGAGCATCATATTGGCTTTTTATCTCACTCCATTGTAACAGGTGAAAAAAATGAATATATAAATGATGATGTAATCGATGAGCTATACAATATGGAGCCAGGAAAGAAGTATTTATTCAGAACACATCTTGAGTGGAATTTTAAGGCGGGCTCCTTTGCAAAGCCCCTTTATGAAGGAGGCCCTCTCTATATAGAATTAGATGATAATGGATATATAGATTGGGATAAGCCTGAATTTAGAATCATCAAGGAGGAAATGGATTTTATTAATGAAAATATTATCTCATTTACTTTAACAGGTACTGAAGATATGACGGGTATGCTAGAAGTACAAGATGGGTCGAAAGATTTTTTTCTTGTAGATGGTCGCTGGATTGACAATAAGGATAATGAAAATCAAAACCATGTAATTATCATTAATGAAGTTATTGCCGATATGTATAAAATAAGCATTGGAGATATGCTTGAAATTAAAATGAGAGATTCTGAACATGGCGCCGTTTTATATTCAGAAAAAGACAAAAAGGAATGGAGAACATACCCTACATCTATTTCTAAATCATTTGAAGTGGTAGGTATATTTGGATCAAAAGTATATCCGAATAGTTTTTTTGATTTTATGTTTATTCCAGAAAGCACAATCCCTATGGAACTTGGTAGATATACTAGGGGACTAGACGAACCAGTACATGTCTATGGTTTTTTATATAGTTTCGTTTTAAAAAATGCTGAGGATGAATCAGAATTTATTGAAAAGTATAGGGAACCTATAGAAGAGATGGGGTTGGAATTAAGATTTGTAGTTAATAATGTAAAGAGTTTCCTAGAGGCTTCTGCTCCAATTAAAAGATCTTCAGCAATAAGCTTTGGAGTCTTTAGTGTGCTTTTAATACTGATGCAAGGTTTTGTAGTCTATATTTATATAGATGGACACAAACTTAACTATGCAATAGAAAGAGCCTTAGGAATTCCATCAAAAGTAAGTGGAAGTCATTTGATACAACCACTGATTATACCTGGTATGATAGCATCCGTAATTGGAGGCTATATAGGTTACAATAATGCAATTGAAAAATCAATGGAATTGTTGGAAAATATACCCTCTAGTATAGAAAGAACCATTGATTCAGGATTAGGTGCAAGTTATTTTATTATATTTACCATTCTATCTATAGTACCCTTTATGATAATGCTGTTAATAACAACTAATCAACTGAAAAATTCATCGGTTATAGACTTGATTAACAACAATAAAGGAAAGAAAAAAACTGTAGAAAAGGAAATTGAAAGTTTTGAAATGGTAAAAGTTACAACTGTTTCAACTGAATCAAGTTATGAACTTAAAGAAACTATGGAAACAACAGAGCATACTCATGAGGAAGTACAAAAAGATAAGATACAGAAACAAATAAAAGTAAAGAATAATAAAAAATCATTAAGAAGATTCTCACTAATCCATATCTTACGTTCTAAAGCGACTTCCATACTTATGATTGTATTAGCAGGAATATTTACTTTTTCATTATTATGGATGAATTACCTATTTATTAAAAATAATGACATTATAGAAAAATCTTATACAGATTATATTATAACTGGAGATATAATAGTGAGTGGAAATCCAATTACAGATATAGGAACTGGACCAATTAGTGGTAGTCATATAGATAATTTAATAGAAACAGGTTTTGTTGAAGAGTATAAATCCACAGCCAAGATGATATATTACGAACTATATAGAAATAGGGACGGAGTAATAGAAAAATATGAAATTGGAGAAAAGGATAAAGTTCACTTCTATACATATGACCCTAAATTTA
>CAZXWU010000278.1:0-490 GCA_964644495.1 uncultured Tissierella sp. | reverse complement strand
GGCAAGCAACAAACCCTATAATAGCGAAGATGGAATGATGAATATTATTGGACTGAACCTTTTAGAGGAACATTCCTTAGGAGATTTCAATAAGGAATATACCAGTGATTATACTAATCAGATGAACCCAAAAATTGTTAACGAGAGTGGAGACGAATTTTTTCCCATATTAGTATCTAATAAAGCAATGGATCATTTTGATCTTGAATTGGGAGATAAAATACTCTTAAAAACCGATTCAAATGACTTAAGATTAGTAATAGAAGCTTATGGCACAATAGTAGGCAGCTTTGAAGGAGTTGATAGAAGTAGAAATCATTACGGGTATTCCAAAACATACGAAGATGAATTATTTATATATCCAATAAGTGTATTAAAAGCTACTGAACATAAGTTATATTACAGCAAACTAGAGTTTGAATTTAAACCAGAAAAGAACAAGGAATTAATGGATAAGAAAGAAGAGATAAGGAGAATGGTCTCCAACAAT
>CAZXWU010000277.1:0-2587 GCA_964644495.1 uncultured Tissierella sp. | reverse complement strand
CCTATTCTAAAATCATCTAATCTTTCTATCGCTTTATCTATATCCCCAAAATATAAATCCAAATAGAAGGCATCTATGGGTACATAATTTTCTGTAAGCTCATAGGCATCTCTAGCTGCTTCGTATTCTCCTATATTTGATTTAAATTTACCCAGTTCAAAGTAATACTTACTTCCTCTTTCATCTCTTGGGATTGTATCAAAAGTTCCATGAATCAAATCACTATATTCTAAAATATGGTCTTTATTCATATTTCCGATAATTTCTAATAGGAGTGACCCATCATCATAGATATCCATATACCTATTTGCATATTCAACTGCTCTTTCTATATATTCAGGTCTGTCCATCCAGCCAAATCCAAATATTTTAGATAGATAGATAAGGGCTTCCTCATTATTAGGATCATTCTTTAATATATCTTTATAATGGTCTATAGCTCCTTCATAATTAGCTTCTATTATATACTTCTCTCCTAGAGAGTGTTGCCCTTTTATCTTAATTGTAGTTAATTCATCATAATAATTAATCAAAGGAATACTGGTGGCTATCATATTACCATTACTATCAAATGCACTTACCATAATTGAATATTCATAGCCAGGAAAAAAAGTACCTAATATTGCAGAAGGTCCTACCCTAAGATCATCACCATCATAGGCCATGGAATAAACAAATTTCTTTAATTTATTGATATCAACTTCATGGCTAGTCCCCTTGATATTTGAATTACCCTTATTATCACTGATGGTAAATCTATAACTACCGGTTTTATTTGTTGGATCATAGAAGTTGACAGTTTGTATTTGATAATAGTCTGCACCATCTACCTGCTCCCAAGATACAGTAAATTTATTATCTTCTACTAGTGTTCCAAGTTGAGGAGACAATATCTCCATAGGTGATGCAAGTTTGAAGTCAAATTCCATATCTTCCTTTAGGTCTAATACTCTAGTATTTTCCCTTAAATATACCTTGTCATATACTATAGAAGGATTTATTCCTATTCCAATATCATATCTTCCAGATCTTAGTCCCAAGGTCTCAAACTCTCCATTTATATCCGTCGTTCCTATTAAATCAGTATATCCTGCATTAAAGCCAGAGCCTTCCTTTTGGACATAGATTTCTACAAAGGGCATTGGTCTTCCCTTATAAGTCACTTTTCCCCTTACTTTGTGATCACCCTTAAATCCACTGATATAGTCTCTATACCAGTGACCCCTTCTATAGGGTACTGGACTGGCAAATAGGGTGTTTTCCTCATTCATACTTGCTGTTCCTTTTTGAAAGTATTCCTCGGCTGCTTCTTCATTGCCTTCAAAGGCATATATATTGCCCCTTAAATAATAGTAGCTATATTCTACTTGGTCTTCATGGTATTTATCCAATATTTGATTTGCACTCTCATAGTCTCTATTGGTGAATAGATAATATGCTTTGTATAGATCGCTGATATATACTAAATCCTTATGATTTTGGGATTTACCCCATGCTATCCAGTTTAGTAGCTCATCTATATCTTGATTTGCTATGCTTACATCCATTATCTTAGAGTATGCTGCCAAAAAGTATTCACTGTCAGGATATTCCCTTAGAATTTTTTCAAGGGCTTCTTTACCCTTAAAAATATCCTCTGGGCTTGTATTAGCGGCTGATCCCTGCATGGTGAGAAATATTGTGTACCTATAAAAATTTTTCGTTATATGATTTGCCATTTCATACAGGGCTTTGTCCTCATTAAACTTAATCGGGTATGAAAAATAGGCATCATAGAATATCTCTGCTTTATCAGATCCTTTATTATTTAAGGCATCTGCTAATTGGTAGGTAATTATTGGTCCACCTATGACAAGTATAAATATCATGGATAAAATAATGACTAGTATTGTCTTTACCTTTAATTTAATCTTCATTATATGCCACCTCTTTTATATCCCTAATTATAATCTGAGAATCCCCCATATTTATGGTTTGCATACTAGGCTGGGAAAATATCTCCTTAGGAATAATAGTTATGATGGATAATCCAACGATTCCGACCAATACAGGAACAAGGGGTATTTCTACTTCCTTATTTAAGAATCCTTTTATCTTTTCATACCATGTCTTCTCTCTCTTAGGGATGATTCTATCTATTAAGTCCTGTGACAGTTCTATTTCTTTGGTTTCCTCTATCATGGCCTCTTTGATTTTATCTTTTAATATATCTTTAGAATCCATTATACTTCCTCCTCTACAAGGAATTTTTTCAGTTCTAATCTTCCTCTAGAAAGTCTACTTTTGATAGTCCCTTCCTTTTCATCTAAGATTTGGCATATCTCCCTTATGGATAGATCTTCAAAATAAAATAGTACTAGTACTTGCTTGTAAATATAATTAAGATTATCCAAAGCCATTCTCATATCATCTATTTCCATTTTTAGAATTGTACTATCCTCTATATTCTCAGATGATTCATAGTAATCTTCGTAAGCTATGGTGGGTATTGATGATTTTAGAAAATCCATGGCTACATTATGAGAGATCCTATATATCCAAGTATATATGGAGCTATCTCCTTTAAAGTTCTTTATATACTTAAAGA
>CAZXWU010000276.1:0-2589 GCA_964644495.1 uncultured Tissierella sp. | reverse complement strand
AAACCCATCTAAAGGATTATGAAGAGGCTATAAATGAAAACACTTCAGCCCTACTCAAGGTCCATACATCCAACTATAGGATACTAGGATTTACATCATCAGTTCCAGCCAAAGATCTTGTAGCTTTAAAGGACAAATACAACATCCCAATAATCGAAGACCTAGGCAGCGGGGTTTTGATTGATTTATCTAAGTATGGACTGGATTATGAGCCAAGGGTGCAGGACTCCCTCTTAAAGGGGGTGGACATAGTCACATTTTCTGGCGACAAGCTATTAGGAGGGCCTCAGGCAGGCATTATAGTAGGCAAGGATAGCTATATATCCAAAATGAAAAGAAATCCTCTCACAAGGGCCCTTAGAGTGGATAAGTTTGTCATAGCAGCCCTGGAAGCAACATTTAAGTATTATCTTCAAGAGGAAAGGGCTATAGAGGAAATACCTACTCTAAATATGTTGACAATGACCATAGATAAGATAAATAATAAAGCTTTAGAATTATATAAGATGTTGAAGGATTCTAGGATAGATTTAACTTTAGATATAGAAATAGTAGATAGCCACTCAGAAGTAGGGGGAGGATCATTGCCATTGGAAGAATTACCAAGTAAATGTATCACACTAGAGTCGGATGATTACTCCATAGATGAGATAGAGAAGCGTTTACGTATCTATCATACACCAATAATCACAAGGATTTATAAAGATAAGATCTATCTTGACCTAAGAACTATTAAGGAAGAAGAGTTCACTATTATAGTAGATGCATTAAAAGGAATTATATATAATGAATCAACCAATCTGTAGGGGACTGTGGTCCCCGGGTAACTAGGAGTGTTAATATGAAACACATAATAATCGGAACAGCAGGCCACATAGACCACGGGAAAACCACTCTAATCAAAGCTCTAACCGGTAAAAATACAGATCGGCTAAAAGAAGAGCAAAAAAGAGGTATTTCTATCGACTTAGGCTTCACATATTTCGACCTGCCCAGTGGGCAACGTGCAGGTATAATAGATGTACCTGGTCATGAAAAATTCATAAAAAACATGTTGGCTGGAGTAATGGGCATGGATATAGTCCTACTAGTAGTGGCGGCAGATGAAGGCATCATGCCACAGACAGTAGAACACTTAGCCATCTTGGATATATTAGGGGTTAAGAAAGGTTTTATCGTATTGACAAAAGTAGATATGGTAGAAGAAGAATGGATTGGCCTAGTAGAAGAAGAGGTAGTAGAGGAGGTAAAGGGGACTTTCTTAGAAGACACCCCTATAGTTAAAGTCTCATCTACTAAAAACCAAGGCATGGATCAGTTAATCAATCTAATAGATGAATATGTCAAAGATATAGAAGAAAGAGATACTGGGGATATGCCTAGGATACCTGTGGACAGGGTCTTTACAATATCAGGCTTTGGTACAGTTATCACAGGGACCCTCTTGTCAGGTCAATTAAAGATCGGAAGCGAAGTCCAAGTGTATCCAGCTGGTCATACAGCTAGGGTACGGACTCTTCAGGTCCATGATGAAGATAGGGAAATTGCTTATGCAGGCCAGAGAGTAGCAGCTAACCTAGCAGGTATAAAGAAAGAAGAGATCAACCGAGGGGACCTTATAGCACCAGTAGACCAGATGAAGGCCACTAGAATGCTAGATGTGAAGATTAAACTCTTGGATAGCATAGAAACTACAATCAAACCTAGGACAAGACTTAGGCTTTATTTAGGCACCAAGGAGATCCTATGTAGAATAGTCTTATTAGATAAGGAAATTCTAAAGCCAGGTGAAGAGGCCTATGCTCAGCTTAGGTTAGAAGAAGAGATAGTGGCAAAACGAGAAGACAGATTTATAGTCAGGTTTTATTCTCCTATGTTTACCATAGGTGGAGGCATGGTTTTGGAGCCTAATCCGTCTAAAAAGAAAGCCATGGATAAAAAAGCTATAGAAGAATTAAAGATAAAAGAAAAAGGTAGTCAGCAGGATATAATTGAAAAGATAATTAAGGATAAGAGCAGTGAATTCTTGACACTAAATGAACTAGCAGCACATACATCAATACTAGAGGGTAAGTTAGCAGAAGAAATAGATAAATTATATGAAAAAGAAAAGGTGATCCTATTCAACCTTACAAAGTATAGGTATGTTCTTCATATGGACTATTTTAATGCATTAAAAGAAGATATCGTCCATGAGATCCAGACTTTCCATGATAGATATCCCCTTAGATTGGGCCTAGCTAAGGAAGTCATAAGAAGAAAATTCCTAAAAACTGCACCAGCAAAACTAGGAGAGGTATTTCTTCAAAGGCTAATAGACTCCAATATTCTAGTTCAAGATTTAGATACTTTAAGACTTACCACTTTTAAGATAGAATACAATGAAAAAGAGGAAAAAATCAAACAAGAAATTATTAATATATATGAAATAAATCAATATATGATTCTAAAATATAGTGAAATAATAGAAAGCCTAGCAAGCTACGATAAAGATGCAGTAGAAGAGGTGTTTACTTCTATGATAAATAATGGGGAAATACTTCGTCTAGAAGATGATATATATATAGAAAAGACTCTATATGAGAAATC
>CAZXWU010000275.1:0-2598 GCA_964644495.1 uncultured Tissierella sp. | reverse complement strand
CTACTGTGTCTGGAAAATTCTCAGCAAATACACGATTCATAACTACACATAAAACAAGACTAATCTGTTCGTATTGGTCATCATTACCATAATCGAAATCGTACTCCCCATCACCATCTTTATATTTACTACCACATAGTAATCTAGCCATTATATAAATATCGTCGTCTGTAAATGCATATCTCTCAGGAATTGACTCGGGGGTATCTTCCTGAATATCTACTTGAGCCATAGTAGTCGCTAATTCGACCGGCTCTGGTATAGTTATAGGTTCTGTTTTAACAAATAATTCCATGGTTGATATTGGATCTACTATACTACATACTAACTTCGGACTTGCGTCTAATACTTCTTTTTTGTATTCTCTGTTATAAACTGATAATAGCGTAACACACCATAATATACATATAGAAGTGAAAGTCATAATAATCGGCCAATTATGGTAAGTTATATAATTCTTTCTAAGGATCCACGCAATCGTCCATAAAATACAAATAACTATAGCAAACAAAATATAAAACATAATAAACCTCCTTAGTTTAAAGAAAAAGGAGAAGGTCCTTAGACCTTCCTCCTAATCACATAATTCAACGCTTTCGATGTAACGATATCAACTTTCTCGAAGTATAATATCAGCACAATCTCAAGTAGTCCTACCCCTAGAGTTAATGCTGTGTCTGGCGATACCTTAAACCGCTGTTTGGATGCCAATACATCATACGTAACGTAATGTTCATTCAACAGTTTCCAGTTGGCAATACTTCTGTCGTATTTTGCCTTAGCTTCCTTACGGTCTGTCTCGTCCATAACACTTTCAATCTCTTCTCGTAGCTCTTTTTGAAGATTTTCCTCTGCTATCATTCTTTCGAATACTGCATCTCGTTCCTCTTTAAATCGTATCTTCATGCTTTTGGTGAATTTCATAATTATTTCTCCTTTTCTCATTTGTATGCTCTTTCACTATAAGCTTAGTTTTTATAGCGAGGCATACAATTAATAATCATAACGAGGATATACCTTATATGTTAAAACTAAGCAAGGTTGTCCATTATCTGCTAATTGACTTGAATAGTTAACTTCGAGTATTCCACGGTTAATATTGAAACCAACCTCTTCACCAATAGTGGTTGTTTTTAGACCTAACTCGTAATAGAATTCATTGAGACTCAACCAATTTTCACTACGTAGACGATAGTTTATCTCATTCACAACCTGTCGGATCTTCTCAATATCAGATCTAAAATATTGCCCAGTTGTGGAGTCAAAACATAACGCGTCTCCATTACCAGTAATAATTATGCCATTACCAGATGCTGGGGTATCTATCAATTGATCTCTTGCGATCTCGTCACGAACTTTTAATTCCTTGTTCTGACCAATTGTTTCAACTATCTTAGCCTGATACTCTTTAAATGCAGTTTCTGTTAGAGAATATAACCCAGCTAAGGCCGCATTACGTTTTGTATTAATAGAATTTGCCCCGATAATACAACCAATCGAAGTTAATCCAATGCCCGTTGCTGGGACATAATACTTCCATACTAATTTAAATATTTCCGACTTTGTTAATTGTCGTCCAAGATATTCTTCCTCATTTTGAATAATTCGCATGACCTTTGGTGTAACTCCTACGGCCAATATTGGTGTTGTGATTACTCCGGTGACAGCCATCGAGGTTAGAATATGCGGCATGTTTCTTTGCGCCATGGCTGCTGCAGTTTTTATCATATTTTTGAAGTTTGACATTGTGTTATTCTCCTATTCATTTGATAATTATTTAAGCTTCTCTTCATAAAATTGCTATATTATTTCCCTTTCATCGAACCATAAACACTATTTTCAGCTAGTAATTTACGAACCTCTAACTGGTCTTTAAGGTATTTGGCTTCTATTCCCATACTTTCACCCAATGAATCTTTTAACGACTCTACACATTTGTGGTTTAGATCAGTCTCTTTCTGGGGGATATGGAGTTCTTTAACCATAAACTCTGGAGTATAGGGCTTCTGGGGAAGCCACGTATGATCATTACATTCTGGTTTTCTCTGCATTACATCAAATGCGGTTTTAGCCATAGATTTGAAGTTTGACATGATATTTCCTCCTATTCATTAACGCAACTCAGCAAGTTCTTTTTTTACAATTTCTCGTAAATCTTTCGGTATTCCATCTGTGAACGTGCAGTCTATATGCTCCAGATGGGCACACACATCCCTTAACGCATGCCTCTCGAGCCAACTAAGAGAGCCATCAGTAGTCTTCTTATCTAAGAGAAATTCTAACTTAGAGCGCAGGGTATGTATGTCGTGATGTGCTGCTGTGAAGTTCGGATATACGGACGAGTTTTCCAAATGGTCCGGTATAACGAGCTTCTTTTTCATGAACTCCGGAATCTCAATATTATTCAACACCTTTGACGGCACATTGAACTCCTTTGCTATAGCGTCCGTGGCATCACCCACTAATGTCAAGGCGTTCTCATTCATATCGGTTGGTTTGGTATTCTCGTAGTACCAAACGTGATCGTTACACTCAGGTTTTCTCTGCATCATGGTTATGGCTGCTGCCGCATTCCACATAACGGCGGCTAGATGATCC
>CAZXWU010000274.1:0-2684 GCA_964644495.1 uncultured Tissierella sp. | reverse complement strand
TTTCCGTTTGTTCACCTAACATTTTAAGGGCTTGGACTAAGGTAACACCTGCTTTTAAAATACCTGAAAACTGTCTACAAAAAACAATTAAATCCTTGGTTTTTACTTTGGAAAAAAAGTCATATTCTTTAAGGTCTTTGCTTTCTGCTATTTCTTTTATTTCAACAGGGTAAAAAGACTTTTCCTTAATCATGTCTATGACATATTGTTTTTCTGGTGCCTCATAGATTCCTTCTACCATTTTTCCAGATATATTTTTTGCTTTATATTGAAACTTTGCCATAATTACCTACCTCTAGCTAGGAAATTAGCTTCCTAACATACTCTAAATCAACACATCTCTCGAAAATATCCTCTTTGTTAATAAGGCCTTTTCTATACAAACTAATTAAGGCATCATCCATAGTTTTCATACCTTTTGATGAATGTGTCTGAATTACATTGTTTAACTGGTGAACTTTCGATTCACGGATCATATTACGGATTGCAGGGTTTGCAACCATAACTTCAAATGCCGCTGCTCTTCCCATTCCATCTGTTCTTGTTAAAAGCTGCTGTGAAATAACTGCTTGCAAAGTCATTGATAACTGGAACCTTATCTGATCTTGTTGATTAGGTGGAAAAATATCTATTATACGGTTTACAGTTGCTGCAGCACCAACTGTATGGAGTGTACTAAGTACTAGGTGACCTGTTTCCGCCGCTGTTAAGGCAACTGATATTGTATCGTGGTCACGCATCTCCCCAACTAAAATAACATCAGGGTCTTGCCTAAGGGAACCCCTAAGGGCATTGCTAAAATTAAGTGTATCAGTTCCTACTTCCCTTTGATTAACCATGCTTTTCTTATGTTTAAATAAATACTCAATAGGATCTTCAAGAGTAATTATATGCTTATCTCTTGTTTGATTTATTAATTCTATCATACTTGCAAGGGTTGTTGACTTACCACTTCCTGTAGGCCCAGTAACTAGTATGATACCACTGCTTTTTTCTGTCAAATCTTTTACTACAGATGGCAATCCAAGGTCTTCTATACTTGGAATCTTGCTATTAATTAATCTAAGAGCTGCTGCATATGAATTTCTCTGGCGATATGCATTTACTCGGAACCTTAGAATACCTGGAAGGGAATAAGAAAAGTCTACCTCCCCCTTACTATTAAGCACTTGCCACTGGCTGTCATTTGTTAATTCACGAACTAGTTGCTTACTATCTGCTGGCAATATTCTATTGTCATCTAAATGTTGAAGTTTGCCATGAACCCTTAAAACAATTGGCACTCCTACTGTAATATGTAAGTCTGATGCTTTCATATTTACTGCTGTTTCTAATATTGAATTAAGATTCATTTTATCCACCTTTGTATATGTTAAACAGGCCAATATAGTTAGTTTTAACAAATTTATTGTTTGATAGTAATCGTTATCATTTTAAATCATTTCTTGCTTTTTGTACAGCACTATTTAGTCCTTAATTAGTTTTTTAGTTTATTGGGAGTATGTTATATCCATCGCTTCTTCAAAGGAAGTAACACCCTGGCTTATCAGCTTTATAGTTTCATTCTTAAGTGTAGACATTCCACCATTTATAGCAAATTTAGTGATTTCATTGGCTGTGGCACTTCGCGAAATCATGTCTCTAATTTCATTTGTTATAAGAAGTATCTCATGAACTGCGATTCTTCCCTTATACCCTGTATTATTACACTGGGAACACCCTACCGGTTTATGAAAAGTATACTCACCGTCAAGGGGTAGGTCAAGGTAAGTAAGTTCATACTCTGATGGACTATAAGCTTGTCTACATTTTGGACATAATCTTCTGATTAGTCTTTGAGATATTATTCCTCTTAGTGCAACTGCTATTAGGTAAGGAGGAACATTCATATCTTCTAACCTTGAAATCGAGCTAACTGCATCATTGGTATGTAGGGTACTTAAAACCAAGTGACCTGTTATAGCGGCACGGATTGAAACATCCACAGTTTCATTATCTCTAATCTCACCAACCATTATAATATCAGGGTCTTGTCTAAGAAAGGATCTTAGAGCACTTGCAAATGTTAACCCTGCTTTAATATTAACTTGAACTTGATTAAGACCTTCTATTTGATATTCTATCGGATCTTCGATTGTTATTATATTCTCAGATATTTGGTTAAGTTCACTTAACATTGTATATAAAGTTGTTGATTTACCACTCCCTGTAGGCCCAGTTACTAGTATAATACCATTAGGGTTTTGTAATAGTTCATCAAACTTATGCAAGTTGCTTTTTGTAAATCCTAACTTCTCTTTAGGAATTAGGAAGTTTGTTTTATCCAAAATACGCATTACAACTTTTTCCCCATGGGAGGTTGGAAGGACTGATACACGGATATTTAACACCTTGTTGTTTGATCTAAAATCAAACCTTCCGTCTTGTGGAATTCGTTTTTCTGCAATATCTAATCCTGCCATTATTTTTAGCCTGGTAGATACTGCCGATTGTGCTCCCTTTGGTATACTTGATGATTTTTGTAGTTTACCATCTACACGAAATCTAACTCTTACTTCATCTTCTAAAGGCTCAATATGTATATCACTAGCACCCTGAGACACTGCCAATTCAATTGTTGAATATACGAGTTTTACTATGGGGGCTGAATCTACTTCATAGGAATCTACTTCTAAAGTTTGGGT
>CAZXWU010000273.1:0-2689 GCA_964644495.1 uncultured Tissierella sp. | reverse complement strand
TGGGATGGATTTGAAAGGATACGAAATGATTTTTCTAAGGATGAGAGAATACATCAAGACTTTTCAGAGGATTACAATGAAAGTGAAATAAATCATTGGAATAGGAATATTGAGGATAAAAACAAAGAAACAATACGTTATTTAAATGAGCTTAATCCACTATCCTTTATTTCCATGAGTGTTGTTTTCAAGGAAGATCTTACCATGGAAGATTTTTATCTTATGAGTAAGGATTACCCATCATTTGATTTTAAGTGGGTTGGGATTCGAACAGTGGAAGCCGGCGTTCATTGGAGTGAGAATCAACCTATGCACTTAATCGGATTTAACCCAAACGCCAATGATGAACCAACTTCTAATCAAGGACCTGACTTTGAAAAGTATCCACTTTTTAACTTATCTGATAGATGGAGGGTTTCAACACCCGAGGAGAAAATTGATGCGGAAGCTATCTCTGAAAGATATAGGACTCATTTTAAATCACGTCTAAAATATTTAAGAGATAGAGAAACATTTGTGGAAATTTTTGACTATAATTACTTGAAAACTGAGTTCTATGATAATGCACTAAAATATATTGATGAAAATGGAGTCAAGACCTATGGGGTACTTGTATATGGAACTGCAGCTGAATTTTTAGAATCCATAGACAAAATTCCTTATGATAGTATTTATATAAATCAGGTTTTACCAGCAAAACCTAATATTTATCATGATTAAATGACCTGTTTTATTTCATAGAAAATCCTATTTGTAAACAAACATATTAAATAACACCACTTGTGTCATATAAATGACCATTGGTGTTATTTTTGTATCTAAAGGTAATTATTTTGCTATTATATAAGAGAGGTGATTGAAATGGGAGAGAATCTTATAAAAAATGGTAAGAAAGAATATGGAGTGATACAAAATATTTCTTACTTAATTAAAAATATGTGGAAGTGGGAGAAAGGATTATTTCTATCTATTGTAATCCAAATCCCAATAACAGTAATCATACCATTAATAGGCATATACTTGCCTAAGGTTTTGATTGATTCCATAAGAGGAAAGGAGGAAGTGTCCCAGTTTTTAATTAGCATGGGAATTCCTATTATAGTTTTAATGATTTCAACTATTGTTTTAGCATCCCTATCAGCTATTACAAGTATGAAGAAATCTGTTTATAGGCTTTCTTATATGATACCTCAAATAGATAAGACAGTAGATACAGACTTTGAAAACATAGATGGGCCTGAAGGTCAAGAAAAGTTTATGAAGGCTAGTAGGGCATTGTTGAGCAACAGTTCTGCTACTGAAATCGTAGTAGATACTATTATAGAATTTTTTTCTAGTATAATAGGATTCATATTATATGCGGGGATAATATCTACTATACATCCTTTAATAGCAGTTTTCATAGTTATATCTTCTCTTATTAATTATTTCATAGGGAAATATGTAAATAAATATGAATATAAGAATAGAGATAATTTAGCTCCCATAGAAAGAAAACTTAAGTATATAAGAGAAAACACTGGTGATTTTAAATCAGCTAAAGATATGAGACTTTATAACATGTCTAACTGGTTTAAAGATATGTATAGAATACTTATAAAGGAAAGAGTTTATTTTCAAAAGAAAGATATATACAAAAGATACCTTGCTGATTTCATAGACGGGGTTTTAATATTACTAAGGGACGGAATAACTTATGGATTTCTTATTTATTCAGTAATATATAGAAATATGCCCATAGGAAGTTTTGTATTATATTTTGCTGCAGTAGGAGGGTTCTCAACCTGGTTATCTGGAATTATTAAAAGTGTCAATTCTTTGAATTCTGTTGGCTTAAGTACAAATGATTTAAGAGATTATTTGGAAATGGAAGATAAGATGAATAGGGGGGAAGGAGTAGATCTGCCTAAAATAGGTGAATTACCTTGTGATATAGAGGTTAGGAATCTTTCTTATAAATATCCTGGAGCAGAAGATTATACAATCAAAAATATGAACCTGCATATAAAAAAGGGGGAAAAACTTGCAATAGTGGGAATAAATGGGTCGGGGAAAACTACTTTAATAAAGTTAATATGCGGGCTTTACACTCCAACAAAGGGTGAAATATATATTAATGGGAAAAGGTCAAGTCTTTATAATAGAGATGAATACTATACATTGTTCTCAGTAGTATTCCAAGATATTCATTTGTTGCCAATATCTATAGAGAAAACTATTACTTCACAAAACAAGGATGAAATTGACTATGAAAAGTTAAATAATGTAATAAGAATGTCTGGTCTAGATAGTAAGATAAATTCATTAGCAAAGGGTAAAGAAACATTACTAGTGAAGTCTGTAAATGAAGGTGCTATAGACTTATCAGGTGGGGAAACTCAAAAATTAATATTGTCTCGTGCCTTATATAAGGATGGACCTATTGTAATATTAGATGAGCCAACTGCAGCCCTAGATCCAATAGCAGAAAATGAAATATATGAAAGATATAATGAGCTTACAAAAGAAAAGACTTCAGTATTTATATCCCACAGACTTTCATCAACTAGATTTTGTGACAGGATTATATTGCTAGATGATGGAAAGATTCTAGAGGAAGGAAATCATTATGATTTAATGAAAAAGGGTGGAGATTACAGCAAGATGTATGATATGCAGTCCCATTACTATAAAGATGATCTAGGGGGTC
>CAZXWU010000272.1:0-2744 GCA_964644495.1 uncultured Tissierella sp. | reverse complement strand
ATGGTATCCTCTGCAATATCTTCAATGATATCTTCATCACCAAAGTCTTCATCCTCAATAGGGAATTCACTTATATCATTTTCAACAACTATAGTATGTTTATCAAATATATTTTTCGCAGAAAATTTGTTTAATAAAAATCTAATATAGTCATCCCCTTTTCTACGGGTATATTGAAAATATATAGACCAATGAGCCCTTAAAAAATCATCATCTGAAAGAGGCCTATTTTGATTTCTACCAAGCTGGAAATAAATCTCTTTCCAGGCATTATTGATATTTTTTCTCAGTTGATCCTTATCTTCTTTTCCCAACTCATAATCTTCAAATAGGGTAGTTAGATAAATAAGTCTATTTTTTAGCAACTCCAAATTTGTTAATCTTTTTCCTCGATTATTCATTGTCTCAAAAGCTACAAAAACATCATAATCATCTTCAATTTCATGTACATTGAACATTAGTTTCAAAGTTAATTTTCTATATAAAGACTCAATACTGCCAAGGCCCTCTTCTTCATATAAGGCTTTTAAATTACTTTCAAAAAAACCTTTTGCATACTTCAAGTTCTTAGTATAATAGGTTTCTACTATATTACCTCCAAAGGGTTCTTCAAATATTTTGTGTTTAAGGTAATTATAACTTGGGTTATCTGACTCATACCCAAACATATAGGTAGCTATTATATTTTGAGGTGGTCTTTTTCTTAAAATATATTTAATCTGGATATCCTTTATCGATTCATAACCAAGAAATATTTCTTCTTCCTTTTTATCTTTGTTTTCCTCAATGTTTTTAATAAAGTTAATTATTTCATACATTAATACTGAAAATGTAGTTAATCGCTGTTGCCCATCTACAATGTGGTATGGTGTGTAGCCTATATCAACTAGCCAATCATCTTCTTTCCATAATCTCGTTTCTTTTTTACTAATAGCTCTTAATGATAAAAGCCCAGTATAATGGTATCTATCTTCATGAAGATTTACTAGATCCTCCCAGAAGTCTACCAACTGTTCATGTTTCCATGCATATCCCCGCTGATAATCTGGTATTCTAAATAGTTTATTTTGAAAAAGTATTGATAAAGAAATTAATTCATTAGCCAATATTTCTCCTCCTTTACTGCTTTCACATTTTTTTCTGATGTAATTTTTATTTTTTAAATAATTCCCTAAATCTATATAATATTTTTAAAAAGGTTCCTTTCCTAACTGCCTCTCCCCATAATCCATCATTAAACCTTTCTTGCCTGATATAACCTGTTAATATGGCTTTAAGTAGCTCTAAATCAGCCTCATTTATATAATCATCAATGAACCCAATATCAACTCTATTTATAATATCCAAATAATTATAAACAATTAGATTCGTTTTATAAAAATCATCTATAAATTCTAAAAACTTTTCTTCATATACAGGATATGAAGAAGTAAAGCCACCATCTGGATTTTTACCTCCCCCAGTCCAAGAACAAACATCTTTTCCTTTTATTGCTTCAAAATATGGTATATAAGAAAGCAACTTTTCTACATTAGTTTTAGTTAGACTAAGATATAAATCGTCACACATATTTTCTATATATTCTCTTCTAGCAATAGTTGCTAACCATTCTTTAGGTATACTTTCATAACCATATCTCAGACCTGCTAGTCCACCTACTACTGCTCCTGTGGTATCTGTATCACTTCCTAGGTTTACAGCTTTAAGGACACAGGATTTATAGTCATTGGTGTTTAAAAGACACCAGATTGAGGCCTCTAGTGTATCAACTACATAACCTCCACTTTTTATTTCTTCCTCTTCTAGTCCTTTAAAATTCTTATCTTCTATCCTATTAAAGTACTTCAGTTCATTCTTGAATTCTTCTTTTCTCTTATAATATTTCATTGCCCTATAAATTCCTTGACTAATTGATGTCTCTATACCCCTTTCTGGAATAATGGATAGGGCTATGGAAATATATATTCCACAAGCCATTTGACTTCTTTTATGACCATGGGTCAGGGCTGAAATCTTATGTATTATTTCAAAAGCTTCATTTTTATCTAAAAATTCATTTCCATAGTTAGCTTGTAAATAGAATAAGATAGGTAATATTCTCATTAAGGATCCATTACCATTATCATATTCCGATAGTCCCCCTGATTCTAAGGGAGATGTCCCATCTAAATATCTTTGTAAGGCTTTACGAGTTGCTATTCCAATATCAAATATATCCCCATGAGGTGTATATTCTCCCCTATCATACCAACCTATAAACTTGTCTATTATATCCTCATAATCAAGGCCTTCTTTTAAACTATCCAAAAGTGCTAGGGTCATACTAGAATCATCAGACCAAGTCCCTAGGGGTTGACTATAAGTGCCATACCCTCTCATATCAATAACAGGATCTTTTCTTAAACTTTCCCTATCTTGAAATTCTACAGGGACTCCTAAGGCATCTCCAACTACTAGTCCCATTATTCCATTTAATACAGGATTAGACATATAAACACCTACCTTTCTAACTTTAACTTCCAGCTATTTCTTGAAACTTACCTTCCTTTACTTCTATATCAATTATATTATGCAGATAAATTTCATCCAATTTATTAGCCTCTAGATCATAATATCTTAGATAAATATCCATATCTTTCATTATAATCTTATGTGGTTTTAATTTAATTACTCTTGTTTTATCTTCATCTACTTTTATAGATAATTTAATAATATTTCCTTCAATTATAGCTTTTTTTATTCTA
>CAZXWU010000271.1:0-2763 GCA_964644495.1 uncultured Tissierella sp. | reverse complement strand
GAAAGTGGTGCCTATACTGGCGAGGTTTCTCCAGTAATGCTTAAAGAATTGGCGGTAGATTATGTAATTATTGGTCATTCGGAAAGACGTCAATATTTTAATGAAACTGATATTACAGTAAATAAAAAAATCAAATCTGCTATTTCTCATGAAATTAAGCCAATAGTTTGTGTAGGTGAAACTCTTGAACAAAGAGAAAAAAATATTCATAAGGAAACAATAAAAAATCAAGTAATAAAAGCTCTTGAAGACATAGATGCTGAATATATTGAAAAAATAGTAATTGCTTATGAACCAATATGGGCTATAGGAACAGGCAAGACTGCATCAGCTGATGATGCAAATGAAATGTTAGGATTTATTCGTGAAACTATAGGTAGTATATATGGAGATAAGAAGGATTTAATTCGTATTCAATATGGTGGCTCAGTAAAACCAAGTAATATAAAAGAGTTAATGAGTAAATCTAATGTAGATGGTGCTTTGGTTGGAGGCGCTAGTCTAAAGGCAGCAGATTTTGCTGATTTAATCAATTATTAATGGAGGAAAATATGGCTAAAACACCAGTAATGTTAATAATACTCGATGGTTTCGGTATAGGAAAGGAATATCCAGGAAATGCAGTAAAACTAGCCAAAACCCCTAATATAGATAGATTAATAAAGGAATGCCCTAGTAGTTCACTACAAGCCAGTGGCGAATATGTAGGTTTACCAGAAGGACAAATGGGCAATTCTGAGGTAGGCCATTTAAACATTGGTTCGGGTAGGATAATCTATCAAGATTTAACCAAGATATCTAAATCCATAAAAAATGGGGATTTTTTTGAAAAAAAAGAGTTTTTGGAAGCTATAGAATATGCAAAAGACCATAATTCAAAACTTCATTTAATAGGATTAGTTTCATCTGGTGGAGTTCACAGTCATAATACCCATCTATATGCGCTATTAAGATTAGCAAAGATGAAAGATTTCCATAATGTATATGTACATGTAATATTAGATGGTAGAGACGTGACTCCTAAAGCAGGAAAAGAAGATGTAGAAGAACTTATTAATAAAATAGAGGAAATAGGAATAGGAAAAATCGCTACAGTATCTGGTAGATATTATGCCATGGATAGGGATAAAAGGTGGGAAAGAACAGAGCTTGCTTATGATGCTTTTGTATTGGGTAGTGGCAAGGAAGATAATAACCCTATTTTAGCTATTGAAAAATCATATAATGAAGGTATTACAGATGAATTCATTATCCCTACAGTTATCAAGGAAAACAATAAGCCTATTGCTACTGTTGATAATAATGATGCAATTATATTTTATAATTTTAGACCTGATAGGGCTAGACAAATCACAAGGGCTTTTGTAGATAAGGAATTCCAAGGGTTTAAAAGAAAGAAAAAGGTAAATACTTTCTATGTAAGTATGACTGAATACGATAAGACTATAGAGAATGTACATGTAGCCTATAGGGATGAAGCTCCTAATAATACATTAGGTCAGTATATTAGTGAAAAGGGACTACATCAGCTTAGAATTGCTGAAACTGAGAAATATGCTCATGTAACATTTTTCTTCAATGGTGGAATAGAAGAGCCTAATAAAAATGAAGATAGAGTATTAATTCCTTCTCCCAAAGTAGCTACCTATGATTTGCAGCCTGAAATGAGTGCAATAGAAGTAAAAGATGAAGTATTGATTAGACTTAATATGGATAAATATGATTTGATTATATTAAATTTTGCCAATCCTGATATGGTAGGACATACTGGTGTTGTAGATGCCACTATTAAAGCAATAGAAACAGTAGATAGTTGCCTTGGGGAAATATTAGAATTATTAATTAAAAAAGGTGGAAAAGCATTGATAACAGCAGACCATGGAAATGCAGAAATGCTTATCAATGAAGATAATGGTAGTCCAATAACAGCCCATACAAGCAATAAAGTACCACTAATTATGGTAGAGAATAATAATGCAAAGCTAAGGGATGGTATATTAGCAGATTTAGCACCTACTATATTAGAGCTTATGGGACTAGAAAAGCCTGAGGAAATGACAGGTCACAGTCTTATAAGACTGTGACAATGGACAAATAAGATTCTTCCCTAGCGTACAGAATGATAGAATTATCATCCCAAGCAAAGCTACACTGTCATCTTGAACAAGCAAAAGATCTTAGATCCAAAAGCTATACTAAAACAATTGTCAATTCTTAATTGTAAATTTTTATAAGGAGGAATAAATTTGAGTTTAATAACAGATATTTATGCAAGAGAAGTACTTGATTCAAGGGGTAATCCTACAGTAGAGGTAGAAGTGTGGACAGAAAATGATTCTTTTGGTAGAGCTTTGGTTCCATCAGGAGCAAGTACTGGTGCTTTCGAAGCTGTAGAACTAAGAGATGGAGATAAAGAAAGATATTTAGGAAAAGGTGTTATGAATGCAGTAAATAATGTCAATGATATTATTGCAGAAGAAATCATTGGTATGGATGTATTCGATCAAGGTGCAATAGATAGAGTAATGATTGAATTAGATGGTACTCCAAATAAATCCAAACTTGGTGCAAATGCAATACTAGGAGTATCCTTAGCAGTAGCCAGAGCAGCAGCTGATGAACTAGGGATGCCATTATACCAATATGTAGGTGGAGTAAATGCTAAGACATTACCAGTGCCTATGTCAAATATTTTAAATGGCGGAGAACATGCTGATAATAATGTGGATATCCAAGAATTTATGGTAATGCCTGTAGGTGCAG
>CAZXWU010000270.1:976-2777 GCA_964644495.1 uncultured Tissierella sp. | reverse complement strand
ATGAACTTTGGACTGGATTGAAGCCAAACAAGGTATGGCCATAGATTAGGTTTGTATAGAATCGTAACAAAAGATAATAACTATCAAAAATAAAAGCAAAACAGCAAAGCGATATATGCTTTGCTGTTTTATTATTGGGTAAATTTGGTTTATTTGGGCAAGCTAAGTATGGTAAGTGTTTAATTCGGAAATAATTTCATGTAATCAAAATATAATTGAAATGAAATTGAATTATAATGAATAAATAATGGCTATGTAATTTAATAAACATATAATTTAAATGCGATAGTTAAATATATGTAATAATGAATTTCATTCGTTTATATATATGATATAGTGGTATAATTAGTACAAGGCTACAATCAAATAAGTGGCAAACCTATCGAAAGGTAGGGACGCAAAGCATGAAGTCTAAGGGGTAACTAAGATGGTTCAGCTGCAAAATTATTAAAATTTTGCAGCTTTTCTTTATAAAAAATATGAAAGGAGTAAAAGGATGATAAACAGGACATTTAAAAGAGCAATCAGTTTAGTCATAGCTATAATGATGATCTTGTCTGGAACACAGGTATTCTTTGCTAGTACAGGTCCAGGCTACGGTGTAGGTGATATAAGACTTAATAAAACAGCTACACCTGTTCCAGGTGAAGAAAACACTTATAAAATTCAACTATCTGTTAAGGGTAGGGATATTGTGACTAACAAAAAGGTTGATGTTGTATTGGTAATTGACAATTCTAACAGTATGCATAATACATCTGACAATCATGGAAAAAGTTTGGCAACAATTACAAAAGATGCGGCAAATACCTTTATAGACGGTGTGTTAACAGCTCAGAATAACGAATATGTTAGGGTTGCAGTTGTTCAGTATGGTACACATGCAAGGGCATATCAATTTACAAGCAACAATTGGACTGGTAATTGGAAGGATAATTTAATAGTTACTGGGGACAATCTATTTACTGCAGATAATTCATTGGCAAAGAAAGCTGTTGATGAAGCTACAAAAAAATATTCTGATAGTAGTGATGGTGGAACTAATACTGAAGGCGGATTCTTAATGGCATCAAAATTAGTTGATGCTACTAAGGGGGATGAGGCTGAAAGTATTGTTATTTTCATGACTGATGGAATGCCTACGTACAGATATGATGGGAATACTGCTGAGTCAGACGGTCACTGGTTCTGGGGTGGTGGAGGTTCTCAAACATCCAAGGCAGAATTTAATGAAGCCATAGATGCAGCCAAAAGTTTAAGTAATTCAAGTGCAATATATACTGTTGCATTACTGAGTGCATTTAATAAGGGTAGTGATGAAGATCATCTGGCAAGAAATCTATTGAGTACATCTCTTAAAAAGTATACCAGTAATAGTGATACCAGAAATATAAAACCTCAAGTTGATAAGGGTACAAGGTGGAGCACTATTGAAACTCCTTATACAACAAAATACTATCCGATTTTCTCCGATGTTAATGCTAATGACAAGATGCAGGAAATTTACGGAACTCTTTCCGGTGTTGTTAATGCCTTAGCTAAGGGAACAGTTACTGATATTATACCTGAAAATTTCGTCTTAACAGAAGATTCCAAAAATAAATTGGAATCAGAAAATAAGGCTGTAATTAAAAGTGCAGGTGGGAAAACAATAATAGAAATCCCAAATGTATTGGCAAACGAGGCAGGTACAATACTTGAGTACAATGTGAATGTTAAACCGGGGGTTTATGGAACAGGCTTTACAAATGAAGATGCATATTATACATTTACCTTATTTGGCAATTCAGAAACTAGTAAG
>CAZXWU010000270.1:0-966 GCA_964644495.1 uncultured Tissierella sp. | reverse complement strand
GGAGAAATTCCCAAAACCTATAGTTGCAATAAGACCAATTGCTGTTGATGACTATTATGAAACATATCAAAATGAAGTTTTGACAGTTAATGATCAAGAAAATTTATTGATAAACGATAGAGCGGATAAATTAGAGGACGGTAATTATACTGTAGATGATATTGTTGTTAAGGATATTTATGTTACTACAATAACAACTGATTCTGATGGCACAGTAGTATTAAAATCAGACGGTACCTTTGTGTATACACCTAAGTCTGGATTTACAGGCAAAGACTATTTTAGGTATAAAAATACAGTAGAAGTAAAAAAAGAAGGTGATGGGCCAGAAGATAAAAATCTAGCAGGAACCTATGAATCTTATGAAGCTATAGTAACTATTGAAGTTTTACCTACAGGTGGAAATCGTGCATCCTATAAAGTAGAACATTATTTACAAAAGAAAGATTTAAGTGGTTATAAGCTTGAACATGAAGAGATTAAATATGATTTAGTTGGTACTTATGTATCTGGTGAACCAAAAGAAGATTACATTGGTTATAGCCATAATCCAAACGTAGATGGAACTCTTCTTCAAGGCGAAATCTTAAAAAACAATTCACTTACCTTGAAAATATACTATGATTTAGAACAATATAGTGTTGTATATAATGGTAACGGTGGAGAAGGTAGCGTGGAAGACTCTAAAAGTCCATATTTTTATGAGGATCAAGTAGTAGTTCTAGATAATAAATTTGTAAATGAGGATCATGAATTTGCAGGATGGGGTTATAAGGAACAAAGAATACAACCTCTTAATATTGGTGATGAATATAGCAAAATATTAGATCCTGGTGATACTTTTGAAATGCCAGATGCTGGTGTTGAGTTATACGCATTATGGAAAGAGAAAGAAACTGATTTAATTCCGTATTATATTAAATACTTGGTTAGGGAAACTAACGAAGAGCTTAAAGTAGTGTCTGG
>CAZXWU010000269.1:0-2790 GCA_964644495.1 uncultured Tissierella sp. | reverse complement strand
TCAGATTAATGTCTTTTAATATGTAATCATCTGCTTTAGGATATTTAAAGCTTAAGTTATTGATTTGATACATATAGCTTCCCCCTCTTATTCCTAGACCAGGTGGTCTAGACTGATAAGTCTATTGTATTATACCAGGAATTTTATGTCAATAAAATAAATCAAAATCATGTAAAAACTGATATTTCTACTATATCTCCTAGAGCTAGATCCTTGTCTTTGAAATGACCAGAGCCTGCTTCTACTACATATGAAGAGCCTTTTACTATCGGGCTTATTCTTCCCTCAGGCATATTTTCTATGATATATATTACCTTATTATTCTTGTCAATAAAGGCTACATCTATGGGAAATTGCATCCCAAAGGTATGGATAGAGTTGCATGGCCTTATGACAAGGCATTGTCCCTTTTCTAATCCTTGTCTACCAAGCAAGCCTTTTAGTCTAGAAAAAAAGCTATTAGCAATTAATACATTATCTAATAGCATGTTCTCTTTGGATAGATTATAAATATAGTGGGTCATATCTTACCCTCCAATATATTTTTACCTTCATCTATTTCCTTGTTGAGGATAGTCTTTGCCCTGATATATTTAAAGGCATATTCTCCAGATACAAAGACGGACCCATCATATAAGTTCATCTTGGTAAAAATATTTCCATCATATTCAACGATTCCAGGCTGACTAGTCTCCATAAGGATTTGACTAGTTGCCTTTTTTGACAATAAAGACATCCAACCTAGCATAAACTTGCTCCTCTTCCTTACTAAATCCATATATATTATAATATCATGATTATATGAAGAATCACTTATTCTATAGTCAGCTTGACCCTGATCTTTAAAGGTAATAGTGACCCTGTTTTTCTTATATGATGATAAATCAATTTCTGTCTTGTTTTCTAGATTGAACTCATCCCAATAAATCAATCTTCCCCGGACTTTAAGTTGAGATTTGACTAATATTCCATATAATAAGATACCTAGGATATAGATAAGTAGGGGTAAGCCTAAAAGAAGGCCAATAGACCATAAAAGTATACTGGATAAAGTCATAATTTCCCTCTTTAATCCTTCAATTCTAGTCACTACTTCTATATCCACTTCTATATTACCACCATGGATATTGCTAGTGGCTTCCATAGGCTTGCCACTAATAACTAGATCATAAGTCTTGTAGTCTAAGTCAGGGTCTAGTAGGATAGTCAGGTCATAGTCCTGGTCTGACTTTGCATCTAAATCAAGGTGATTTTGAGATAAGCTGCCTATACTTTCATCCAGACTAAATAATATCCTTTCCTTAAATTCTGAGTCATTCTTTAGGTTAAGACCTATCTTTATAGAGTTCCCTGGTCTTGCCCAGATGCCATGGTCATAGACCTTGACATATATATTCCCCGGATCAGCAACTACAAACTCCCCAATATCCTTTTCAAGGATAAGAGCAACTCCTTTTGCAGTCCCTGTCATGACTAATCTAGCTTTGGCTCTACCATTCCTAGTGAAGGAAAGTGTATTTGACCATATTCCATCATTGGCTTTGATATCACTGTGGTCTATGGCTCCATCATCAAAAAGAAAGGTTTTTATAGACATCCCATCTTCATATTCAGTAATCTATTATCAAATCTCCACCACTGATTATAGGTGAACCAGCCACCATTATAGATGCACTGACAACTGTAGATTCTCCATTCCTATAACCTCCACTTCTAAGCCAAAAATTTGATCCAATATATGGCTCTAGGTTTGCACCAATTTTAGAGGTTGAATCCTCTGTCTCCAATAACTCTTCTACAATGGTCTCCCTAGACACTAGAGATTTGACTAGGTTTTCATCCAAATCTAGAGCATCTTTGTAGATTTTCACATCTCCTCCTGTTTCATGAGCAATCCTATTGAGTATATCAACATCGATTGCATCGCTAAAGGCAAGAGAATAAACAGGGTATTGATTGTCCTTTATATCCTCAACAGCTTCCCATAGACCCTCCATATAGTCATCCATGGATTGACCAGCCAGGATATTTAAAGGAGGATCAGGTTGACCGTCTGTAATAAATATAATTAGCTTTGTGGCATCAGGATTATTTATGCTGTTTAGTTGAAGATTGGCTTCCTTCAAAGCAGATGTATAGTCTGTATCAGCATAGCCATAAAGCTTATTTAATAGACCTTGCCTCATATCATTTCTTGTAGTGTCATCCTTTAACTCTTGGATTGGTATTAGCAAATCAACTTCACTATTGAATGTGATAATTCCTAGATAATCTTCTGGATTAAGATAATCCATAAAAGCATGTGCTACTGACCCACGCAAGCCTTGAGAATCTGTCTCAAGCATACTGCCTGATGTGTCAATGACAAGTGAAATAGCCAAAATCTCAGAGTCCAAATCATCAAAAGGTGCTGCATATGATACTAGGCTCAATGATATTAACAATAATATGATAATAAATTTTCTCAAATATACACACCACCTTTAAAACATGTCCCCTAGGACACCTAGAATCCTAATAATTGCAGGTCCTAATATTACTATGAATAAGGCTGGAAGCATGAAGAATACCAAGGGGAAAAGCATTTTTATAGGTATCTTCATAGCCTCTTGTTCAGCTCTTTGTCTTCTTTTTTGTCTCATGGATGATGATTGTATTCTTAGCATATTTGCTATATTAGAACCTAATTGTTCCGATTGAATAATTGCTGAAATAAATGTAGATACATCCTCAACACCTGTGCGATAGACTACTTTTCTAAAAGCTTCCTCCCTATTTCTCCCCTTGTTT
>CAZXWU010000268.1:0-2822 GCA_964644495.1 uncultured Tissierella sp. | reverse complement strand
ATACTTAACTTATGTAATTATACTCTCATCAAGTAAAGAATGCAAGCCTTATTATAATAATTTTTTATCATGGGTATCTGTGTCTTTTTATTGTAGTAAACCATCTTTAAACGCTATTGTGTTTAACCACAATAAAAGCCAACATGTGTCTGTTGGCTTTTGGGGGGGAATATTAAAAACTTTTATATTTTCTTATAACAGTATATATATATATTCATATTCCTGTAATAAGGATACTTATTAATTATTAATTTCATCCTTCTTTGATCTTAAAAGTGTAATAAAAGATATTATTCCAACACCTAAGATAGTTAAATAGTGTTGTACGTTAGTTTGAATACCTGTTTCTACGCCTGTACCATCTGAATCTGGCTCATAACCAGGTAAAACTTCCCAGTCCTCATCATCTTCTTCTTTATCTGGTTCTTCTTCCTCATCAGGCTCATAGCCTGGTAAGACTTGGGAAACTTCAACTTCTAGCTCAAAAAATACTTCTTGTTTTTCTGTTTCTCCAGTTAAGTATAGAATAACTGAGGTTTCTAAGCCGACTCCAGGTCCCTTACTTGTGACATCAATAATCAAATTATATACCCTATCATCATAACTGTAGTAGTCATTAATATCTTTTGATTGATAAATTTTGTAGGTATAAACACCTGGAGATGCAAATTTAATTTCAGGAAATTTAGTCGTAGAAGCCCCTGTCATAGATAATTCATACTTACCCTCAACACTTCCTTCTGGCATTGGATATTCAGGGTTTTCTGCTTCTAAGATTATTACATATTTACTATCACTTGGTGGAGGTGTGCCACTTAGAGATACAGTAACTGGCAGTTCAACGCCAGGTGCTTCCTCTGCAAATACTATTAATGTAAATGCAGACAAAAGCAGAGTAAATACAAGTAGTACAGTTATTTTATTTACAAATCTTCTTTTCATATGCATTCCTCCTATTTCTTTTTAATTTTATTCCATAATCGCTAAAATAATTGTCCTAGCATCTGAAAATTCAGCTGAACAGGTAGTTAGGGATATTATTTGTAAATCCTTGTCTGCCATGTTCCTTAAATCTTCTGTCATTTCCTCATGAAGGTAGAGGGCATTTTCCTCTGTATATTTTATTAAGTTAGAAAGTCCATCCTTATAGCGATCAGGATTAAATATCATGTCATCATGAGAGTTCGTAAGAATCACAGCATATATTTTTAAGGAATAAGATCTATCTGGTAAGATTAATTCTCCAGTCCTATTTTTTCTAAAAAAATCTTCATCCTTGTAAAGTGGTAAATCTCCAAACATTCTACCTTGGACCATATCATGGCCATATACAAGGGAGTAAGGCCCACTAAAGTCTCTACTAGACCTAGTGTCTAGAAATATACTTCCCGCAAGGGCAAAGTCACCATAGACATCAGTGTTAATGTAACTTAGGTTAGTTTCACCTTGAAGTATCGGGTGATCAATAGATGTATTATCTAAGGAAACCCAAGCACTTACATCTGGATTTATGACAAGAAGTTCTTCAAAAGTAGCTCCATCAACTCCAGGTTTTAAGTTTAACATCTCCTGTTGAACATTTTTAGCTGCACTATATACTGTATTATTATCCCAAAGGGCATATACTGCATAAGCTCCTATGGTAAAAAGAACTATACTTACAATTATATTTAAAATACTATTCGCAAGTTTAAGAAAGGATTCTGATAACTTCATTTATACCTTCTCCTTTCAGATAATTTATATTTACCAGCGGGGCTAACCCGCTGGTAAATTATTTTATTTTTATTAATATCTTTAATTAAAATTCAAAGCTTCTACGTCTTCTAATAACTATAGTTGCGATACCAGCTGCGGTAGCTGCGACTAAAATCATGTAAGGTAGATTGTCTAGGCTTATACCAGTAGCTATATCTCTTGTTAAATCATTTATAATCTTAGTTTCAATAGATGCTGCGCCAATGCTACCTGTTTTATTGTTATCATAAGTTACTGTATAGCCTTTAATTTTTCCATCAGCTACTCCAACTTCTTCTACAGCATAGGTTGTGTCATAAGGAATGTTCTTAATAGTAACCTTTGATCCGTTAGTGACCTTAAATGTTACTTCAATAACTCCATCGTCATTTGGCTCACCAACAACTATGTCAGTTGCATTTTCACTGAAACCTAAAATAGTAGATTTAATAACTTTGCCATCTTCTGGTGTTAAAGTGACTTTTACAGGGAAGGTTTCTGCAAAATTAGCATTGTTACCTGTAATTTCTTTATTTACAACTAAAGATCCAGCCTTATATTCATTCTTAAAGACATCAGTTTTTTGTTCAGTTGTTGCATCTTTTAAAATAAGACGTTTAAATTGACCTTGACCGTCATTAAGAACTACAACAGTAAATGTATATTCAGTTGTGTCATAAACCATTCCTGCGGTATCACTGGCTGTTTCTACTACCTTATAAACATAGGTTCCAACATTTGAATATGTTGGTAGGTTAACTGTTGCGAAGGCTTCTCCTGTACCTTCAGTTACTGCAATATTGAATGCCGCTGGGTCGAATACTGGGATTGAAGAAGTTATATCATTTCCTTGCTCATCTACTGCACTTACTGGAGTAACAGTAAATCCAAAGGTTTCTGCTGGATGTTTATCTCCCTCATTTCCTATTGTTGTAATTGATTTTTTAAACTTTACAGTGGTCCAATCTTCTTGAGTTTGATCTCCAAATGGATTTCCTGCATCATCAGTTTCTGCAAATGCAACCATGCCCATGCTTAGAAATAATGTAATCATTAATATAAGTGATAATATTTTATTCTTTTTC
>CAZXWU010000267.1:0-2845 GCA_964644495.1 uncultured Tissierella sp. | reverse complement strand
TCATTTATAAGAGAAAATATCAGCACATAGGGTATTATAAAGAGTGTCCTTGTGAGCTTTACTATAACTGCCGTATTCCCTGCTAATTCTGAGAAAGCATATCCGGCTGCTACAACAGAGGATGTATCATTGACAGATGTACCTATCCATAATCCATAGCCCATATTGGACATACCTATTGCTAAACCAATCAATGGAAATATAATAACCGTTATTATATCAAAGATAAAAGTTGCTGAAATTGCATAGGTTATATCCTGATTTTTCGCCTTAATAACAGGACCTACTGCAGCAACAGCGGATCCACCACATATAGCAGTACTTACTGATAATAGATTAGTAAGCTTCCAATTTATACCAAATATCTTCCCTACTAAGTTTCCCATACCAAAAGCAGTTCCCATGGTAAAGATCATCAGAAAAATCGCATACTTACCTACATCTAGTACTTCAGCAAAGTTCAGATTAACACCCATAAGTATGATTCCAATACGAAGGATAATCTTTCCTGTGAAACTTACCCCTGGCTTTAGTTTTTCATATCTATTAAATATAGGATTAAATGCCATACCAACAAGAAGGGCCATAACAGTCGCTCCTATTATATCACCTGGTATTAATCCACTTAAAAATATTGCAATAATCGCCACTAGGCCACTAAAAATCAATCCTGGCACAAGTTTATTAATTTTTTCAATCATAAGATACCTCCATAATTTTTTAAACAATAACTTGAGTATATCATCAAATTTGTATAAAATGAAATTATAATATTTTATATTTGTATAAATTTAATTTATGAGGTGGTTTAAATGTTAGATAATAGATTAGAGACATTCCTTGTCCTTTGTGAAATAGGCAGCTATACAAAAACTGCTGAGGAGTTAAACATGACCCAACCAGCTGTTTCTCAACATATACAGTTTTTAGAGAATTATTATAAAGTGGTCTTGGTATCGGGTAAAGGAAAGAATTTTTCTCTTACAGAAGAGGGGGAAGCCTTGCAGCAATATGTAAAAACACTTAAGGCTAATTCTGAACGGATTTTCCCCTTATTGCACCGTATTAAAGATAAAACTAAGCCATTAAATTTTGGTGCAACATTGACTATTGGTGAATATACTATTCCACCCATTTTAAGAGAAATATTTGAAGAAGATCAAGAAATCAATATTTCAATGTATATTGAAAACACACATGTCCTCCAAAAAAAGCTTTGGGAAGGGAAAATAGACTTTGCTCTACTGGAGGGGCATTTTAACCAAAGTCAATTTGAGTTTAAAACAATATCAAATGAAGAATTTATAGGTGTATGTTCTTGCAGAAATAATATTGCATCTAAAGAAAATTATTTGGGGGATTTACTAGATGAAAACCTTCTACTGCGTGAGCCAGGTAGCGGTACTCGTGACATTCTTGAACAAGCCCTCTACAATCAAAATCTTTCTATTAATGATTTTAAAAGAGAAATTCAAATTACAAATATGAACGTCATTAAAGAATTATGCCATCAAAATATGGGCATCACTTTTATGTACCGTGAAGCTGTAAAAAAAGAAATATCAGAAGGATATCTTAAAGAAATTCCAATCCAAAATTTTAATATTAGTCATCCTTTTAATTTTGTATATTTAAAAGACTCACCTGACAAATCCCAAATAGAATATTGGTATAAAGAAATAGTAAGTTTGAGGGGGGACTAGTAATTCAATTTTTAGGATAAATTATTTTTTACTATATCCCTTAGTACTGGTAACACATCACTTTCAAACCATGGATTTCTTTTCAACCACCCGATGTTTAGGGGTGAAGGATGAACCAAGGGTAAGTACTTAGGTAGGTAATTTCTAAAGTTTCTAACAGTCTCAGTTAAATTTTTCTCACCTTTATTGGCCAGATAATATTTTTGTGCATAATTTCCAATCAGTAGTATGGTTTTAACATTGGGCATCTCTTCTAGTAGCCTTGGATGCCATTTTTCTGCAAAACCTTTTCTAGGTGGCAAATCTCCATGCTTGGCTTTGCCAGGAAAATAAAAATCCATAGGCAATTGAGCTATACGGTCAGTAGCATAAAACTCTTCACGAGATACTCCCATCCATTCCCTAAGCCGATCACCACTTAAATCATTCCAATACAAGTGGGTTTCTTCTGCTTTTCGACCTGGTGCCTGACCAACTATTACTATACGAGCATCTTTTGACGCTTTGAACAAGGGATCAATTCCATTTTTTGTATAGAAATCATTCATTGGATCAGCTATAATTTCTTTTTTTATTTCTTTAAATATAGTCATCTTAATCTACCTCTCATAAATTACTAATAAATCATTTACCTCTTCTTCTGTTAAGTTCCTCCACTTTCCTATTGATAAATCCTTTAGTTCAATATCCATAATTCTAATACGCTTTAATTTTACTACCTTGTAGCCAAAATGGGTACACATTCTTCTGATTTGCCGATTTAGTCCTTGAGTAAGAATTATTTTAAATGACCTGCTATCTATTTTTACTATCTCACAGTGATTTGTCAACGTATATTCATTCCTAACAGGATTATAAATCTTTACCCCTTTTGACATAGCCTCAATAAAAGAAGGAGTAATAGCTTTATTTACTGTTACTATATATTCCTTCTCATTATTATTCCTTAAGATTTCATTAACAATACTTCCATCATTGGTTAAAAGAATTAATCCCTCAGAGTCCTTATCTAATCTGCCTATAGGAAATATGCGTTTAGGGTGATTTACAAAATCAATGATATTCCCTTTTATATGTCTTTCAGTCGTACAAGTAATACCCCTTGGTTTATTTAAGGCAATATATACATTTGTCTTTTCTAA
>CAZXWU010000266.1:0-2848 GCA_964644495.1 uncultured Tissierella sp. | reverse complement strand
AAAGGTTACCTTTTAGGTAATCTTTTTTCATTGGGGTGATTAAATGAAAAACTTATTAAAGGATCATAAGTTGAAATTAATACTAGCAAGGCAAAAAAAAGTAGTAGAGGATACCTTCGATTCTGGGATGGGTATCTGGAATGTCATATCCGGGGATTTTCATCATGTGACAGTGGACACTAATGTTGATGATAAGGCTGGTATTGAGGGAGATCTTTTAATTGATGCAGCTGGATCTTACGAGGGTGGTATAACCGAAAGAGTTGTAACCTTAGATAATTATGGTGAGATTGTATTTGAGAGATATGTAAAAAACGATGAACCTGAAACTGGAAGCAATAAACTTAACTTCTATATTGATGGGGTTTTAAAGTATAGTATAGATGGACCTACCCCATGGAGAAGAGTTGAGCCTATAGGAATATCTCCTGGTACCCATACATTAAGATTTGAATATGAGGTTGAGGGCTCATTAAATAATAGAAGTGGCATATTTGATACCTTTACAATATGGGAAGGCAAAACCTTAGACACTATAGTGACCAAATATACCCCACCTAGGCCATCTAAAAACATAGCCCAAGGCAAAACCTTGAGGGGGCATACGAGATTCCAGGAGATGGTAGCAAGTGATACAGAGATAAACTTCTCTGCCATGTTCGATGGAGTGAATTTCTTGGAATTTATGGCAAATAGTGATGAAATATTCTATTTTGTTGATGAATTTGGGATTTGCTATAGGGGATTATTTCCCACGCTTATGGAGCCTGAAAGCAAAGTTTTAAATCACCTTTATTATGTGGGTTTATCTATGCTAGCTACACAGAAGGTAGGTGTGGGATTTGTATAAATTTACTAGAGAGTTCTTAGAGTACCTGGCAGATAAGCTGCAAATAGGAGAAAGATCTCCTAATTACGATTTTAGACTATATAAAAAGATAGGAGAGAATGAATTTGATGTAACTCCCACCAGGTTTGAGAAGGACATTTCATCAATTGACATAGATAGAAGGTGGAATATGTCAGCTGATGAAATGCAGGTTAGTATAAATAACGTAAATGGAGTTTATTCTCCTGATTATGCTACATGGAAAAGGTATACAGAGGTAGAGAAATTATACCCTAGTGGCTATGGACAGGCCATTATGCCCTACAATAAGGTAGAACTAGACCTAGGTTATGGCAATCAATTAATAAGGACCTTTACAGGCCAAATACAAGAGGTAGATATCCAAGAAAAATTTCCATCTATAAACATAAGTGCTAAAAATGAGTTGAGAAAATTACTGAAGCCTATAGATCCTATCTGGAGTAGAAGGTTACTGTATGAAAATCAAAGAGCATCTGAAATACTCTTTGATTTATGCCAAAGGGCAGGGATTGAAAATATAATAGTTGATGTTGATGAGCTAGATAACTATGACTATGCAATTGAAAAGGCAATATTTGAACTTGGTGTATTTTATAAAGATGCTATGGATACTATTTTGGAAACAATGGGGCATAGAATATTTGCTGATAGATTAGGGGTAACCAGAATACAAAAACTTGAAGCCTATACTCAGAAGGATACTGAACATTGGATATTTGATGATTATGTAGATTTAAGCCAAGGTAGCTACAAGTTTGATGCATCTATCATTAGGAACAGGATCATAGTCCAAAGCAAAAACACTTGGAAGGCTTATGAAGATCCCTTTTTAATCAAAATGGCCAACGGAGAGAGGTTACCAATGGGGGTCGAGGTGCCTTGGGCTGAAACTGATGAACAGAAAAAAAGGGTAGCTGACAACTACTTTATCCAAATGAGAAGAAAGCTTAGGAGACTCACCATAGCCACTATAGGAAACCCCACAATGGATACAGGTGACTTGGCAAGACTTAGTATGATAACCTCTACAGCCAATGCTAGATATATGATTACTGGTATTAGGAGCAGTTTCAATGAATCAGGATATTTTGATATAGTTGACTTGGAGTTTGTTACTGCTGATGGCCAGATAGCAGTAGAGGCTGAGGGAGAGTATGGAGTTGATGAAGATGATGAGGGGGCAGTTGTAAAATATAACCTTAGAGACCAAATAGTAGATGAGGCCAGAAGGTGGATAGGAACCTACTATCAATGGGGCGGAAACAAACTAGACAACCCCAATCATTATGGTTTTGATTGCTCCCATTTTACCTATGTAGTCTACAGGAAGTTTGGGCTGATGGATAGCTATATGGTATCTTCAGACCAGAAGGCGTGGGCTACCCCACTGGGTGTTGGTGGAATCCAAAAAGGAGACTTGGTTTTCTATACCAACTCAAATGGAAGGGTTGGCCATGTAGGTATTTATATAGGAGATGACAAGGTCATATCGGCTAGTGGTGGAGATAGCTCAACTACCACTATAGGAAGGGCCAGGCAAAGGAATGCTAAGGTAAAGGTCCACAACATTTATTACAGGCCTGGACCGTACTATTATGGTAAGTCTCCGAATATATAAGGGGTGGTTACATGAGCAGATTCAATGATGTTAGGGAACCAATTGAATATGTAGTAAATCAATACTTTGAGAAAAAAAGAACCTTGAGGGCTAATTTTGATGATGACGATTATAATCCTCTGGATGGTTCTTATATGGATGATAATTTGCCAGAGTACCCCTTGTTAATCCTAAGAAACGAAGAAAACAAGGCCTATAAATTCATATATGGGAATGTAGATGCCTTGCTTGATGATGAAGATGCGGATCCTTTAATTTGGCAGGAGGAATTAATCAGAGACAATAACGGAACAGTAGTCTCGATAATAAGGACATATCCAGACGGAGAAGAAGTGGAGAATGAGTTCATAAGAGAAGGT
>CAZXWU010000265.1:0-2855 GCA_964644495.1 uncultured Tissierella sp. | reverse complement strand
AAATTTATTCCTTGTTCTTTCATTAGTTCATACATTATTTCTGCCTTGCCTTCATCCATAGTGGTCAATGGAAGTCTTAAGTAGTTTTCACAGAAGCCCATCTTGCCCATGGCAGCCTTAACTGGAATAGGATTAACTTCAGCAAAGATTGCATTTATTAAAGGCAACAAGTCATATTGTAATTTTGCACTTTCTTTGATATCCCCTTCAAAAAACCTTCTGCAAATCTCTTGGGTTTTTCTAGGTAAAATATTTGAAAGGACAGAGATAACCCCTGATCCACCTAATGCTAATAAAGGTTGAATTTGGTCATCGTTACCAGAGTATAGGTCTAATTTGTCGCCAACGAGGCTCATAGTCTCAACTATTTTTGATAGATCTCCATTAGCTTCCTTGATCCCTGAAATCATGGGATGCTTTGCTAACTCAAGATATGTTTCTGGTTCTATATTTATTCCTGTTCTTGAAGGTACATTGTAAAGAATAAGTGGCTTTGTACTTGCATCAGCTATGGCATTGAACATGGCAACTAATCCTTTTTGTGTAGCCTTATTATAATATGGAGTCACAACCAACACAGCGTCTGCCCCTATTTCACATGCAAACTTAGTCATTTCTATGGCATAAGCAGTATCATTGGAGCCTGTGCCTGCTATTAAGGGTACTCTTCCTCCTATTACTTGTGCTGAAAACTTCAACACCTCTTTATGTTCAGCATCTGATAGGGTGGAATTCTCTCCAGTAGTCCCACAGATAACAAGTCCGTCTATCCCCTCATTTATTTGCCAATTGATTAGGTCTCTTAATTGTTCATAATTAACACCATTTTCATCAATTGGTGTAATTAGAGCTGTAGCTACACCTTTAAAAATCGAATTTTGTCTCATAAAATCACTCCTTATTTGTATTAAAAAATAGCCGGTTTTATCGGCTATCATAATTATAAAACATTATAAGGAATAAAGTTACTTGATCCTATGTTTTAATAATTAAGATAGCTCACCGCTTACGCGACAGTTGATCAGATATTCTCTAACCACCCAGGATAAGTCTTTCACCTCGACCTCCTTCGGCATCGGTACCTTTCATATCTATCAGGCTTTGTGAAACCCTCAGATAGATATTACTATTTACTTGATGCTCCTCTATCGTTAATTGCTATTTGTTTTTTATTGACTTTATCACATTATCAGGTTACATGCAAGCCTTTTATGAATTTTTAATAGCTAAATTTTTCATCCCAATAATTATCTATAGCTTCTTTGATTGGTTTATCTTCGTACAAAATATTATAAATTTCTAAAAATAAGGGTAGATCCCTTTGAAAGTTTAATCTTCCTTGATATTCTAATTCCTTAAGCAGGCTATGTCCATTCAAAGTCATAGATATACCTTCAACTGTAGCATGATTCATGCTTTCAAGCGCCTCTTCAATAGTTTTACCTTGACCTAAATGTGAGCCAAATATTCCATTTCTGCCCCCTTGGCTTGTTACATAAAAATCCCCTACACCAGCTATGCCTAAAGCAGTCTCTCTACTACCTCCAAAGGCCTCTACTATGTTTGCCATTTCTAAGGAACCTCTAGCCATGATAGCAGCCTTAGCATTATTAGAATCACCTTCTAAACCTTCGATTATTCCCATGGCTATAGCATAGGAGTTTTTAAAGGCAGCACACAACTCTACACCCTCTATATCATTTGAGATACTTGCTTTAAATTTGTGAGACCTAAATATTTCCGCTATAGATTTTGCAGCTTCTATATCTTTGGATGCAAATATACCCTCTGTAAATTTACCACTTGCAAGTTCTTTCGCTATGATAGGACCTCCTAATTTAACTATGGAAATTTGATTTTTTAAGTCATATGGAAGTGATTGTTCTACAACTTGTGTCATCGTTGTCAGAGTATCATCATCTATTCCTTTGGTAACAGTCATAATTATATGGTCCTTATTTAAATATGGATTAATTTTTTCACTTATGTAGGCCATTCCTTTTGAAATTACAGCGATAATAATTAACTTAACATCTTTAAAGGCCTCTTCCAGTTGGTGGTTATAATATAGATTGACACTATTAGGTATTGATACATCTAAGCCTTTATGACTTCCTGTATTTTTTAGTCCATCTAATATTTCATTATCCCACTGGGTTCCCCATAGATTTACTTCTTGATCATTATTTCCTAGGTGAACTGCAAGGGCGCTACCCATTATGCCTGCACCTATAATTAGTATTTTATTCATATAAACCCTCCTAATATGGATTTTATTTTACTTCGCACTTATATACAAATATGAACCTATCCATAAGCTAAATATTTTTACTTACTAAATGTAACTTACAATACCCAGGTTCATATGATATAACCCCTTCATCCTTAAACCCATTATTTCTTACTTTCTAATTTCATTAATCAATCCTTCAGGATTTAGTATTTTATATTCTCTATTACTATCATCTAAATGAATTTTAATGGCTGTTTTATTTATGGCAAGCTCAAATTCTTCTATAGTCATATCGGGATTTACTTGACAACATAGAGCATAGACTCCAGCTGCATAGGGAACTGACCAACTCATCCCTCCTAAATAATAAAATACATACTTATCCTCTCCAATAGGACTTGCTACATATCTTGCATCCATAGGAATTAGGATATCGTTCCTAATCCATTCATAATTTTCACTATTTCTCCAAAAATATCCTTTAGTATAGGAATCTAAATCATTAGGATTTCCCAATGGATTTCGCCCAACCCCCATTATATCGTTTCCTACATGAATAGTATATATCCCTTCGTCATAGGCCCTACGGATAGCTTCTTCTGCCAAATCTCCATTTTCAAGT
>CAZXWU010000264.1:0-2859 GCA_964644495.1 uncultured Tissierella sp. | reverse complement strand
TTGATATATCGCTAAAGGTCTTAGGATTATTTACTATAGCAAATATACCGTTGCCCCTGTATTTTATTGTTCCGCTTTCACCATCAAATATAGAAGGAGCAAATGTGAACATGTCATCGTCTATTAACTTCATTGCAGTAGTGTTGTATGGATCCAATTTATTTAAGTTATTCATGGTACAGGTTACATACAAGTTATATCTGTCAATATTTACGGTCTTTGAATTTCCTTCTACTTTTACATTGAAATTAACTAAGCCAGAAACGAGTTTACCCTTTAATTTATCTACAGCAACACTTGCAGATTCAATTATTTCTTCATCATGAACTTTTTCTAAAATAATATTAACTTTTGGGTCCGTTATACTATTTACTTGCTTTAATACTTCTTCTGATTTTAGAGGTAGGTTGTAGGATGCAGCATCCCAAATTAACTGTAATGTGCCTTTTGGGTCCTTGTTTACAATTTGTTTGTAATAACTACCAAGCAGCCACAATTTTGCATTGTCTCCTGTTTTTGTTGTTTTAAATGAGTAAATGCCACCCTCTGATACCAGATCTTCCGGATAAATATTTTTAATAACCTTACCATCGACTATTATTTGGCCTATTGGTGCTTTTTCTGTGGATGGAGTCGGTCGTGGTTTGGATTCTTCATAGATTTCTATATTTGTAATTGCGCTTGATGTAGTAGTAACATTATTATCAAAGATTGTATAAATAGCTTTTAAGGTAGTATTTCCAACCTTTACACCCCTTATAGCGCCGCCAGTTGTTGCTAAAGCTATTTCCGGATTTCTTAAAATATAAATTATATTAGCCTCATTTATATCTACAAATTCTATGCCATCAAAGTATCTTAATTCTGTTGCTATTGTTTTTCCAACCTGAACCCTATAAGGGTCATCTACAAATTCCAACCCTGGCTTAGGTGCTGGTTTAACAATTACATTAGCCTGTGCAATTAATACCTGATTAGATATAGGAGCTTCCTCACTATACTCTAGTGACAAAGCCATTGGAGTAATTTCAGAAGGATTCAGATATGCTTTTATAGTAGTAGATTTTACTGGCTTAAGTCCGGTAATTATCCCTGATGAATCCACTGTAATATAATCTGAATCAAATTCATAGATTACTTGGTCGGTTACATCAATTCCATCATCCATGCTTCTTAGAAGAGTAGGGAAGTAATCATGCAATGTAACTTTAACTTCTTTTGTTTTTCCTGTAACAACTTCGTATGTTTGGTTGTCAAATTCAATATATGGATCTGGTAAAGGCTCGAATTTGTCACCTATAAGTCTGTACCCTATAATACTGTAATAGCTGTTTTCTTCTGAATGATAATAATGTCTTTCGTATGCCACTAGGAATTGACTATTTAAATTTCCTGTTATAGCAATAGGTCTATCATAAGCTACTATGTCGCGGTTATCTTTATCTACATCAGTAAAAAAGGGACTACCTTCTGTTCCTTCACTATTTACATAATTTAATCGTGCAAATTTTCCTAAATAAGTGTAATAAGTGGGTGCAAAACTTGACCTTGAGTATACTTGATTCGGGCTCCATACACACAACATTCTATCATTCCCATCAAAATATGCCGCAGGATAAGCACTTCCAACTACATCGTCAGGGTCGCTAATTACAAATGTATTTCCAAAAAATTCACTTGAAATGCTGTAATATGTACCACAAATATCAATACCATTATCATGATGTTCTGTCCATGCAATTAAGAATTTATCATTATCCTTATTGAAAGCAACATTAGGACTCGCTAGACGATAAACGTCATTACCGGTAGGAATATCAACCTTTTCATAAACTTCACCGTTATTTCCAACTACATTGGCACAAATATTATAGTAGTTGTAGCCCCCATCATCTTCAAACCATACAACAAAATATTTATTGTCAATAGGACTGTAACTTACAGACGGTTGACTCTGATAGTAACCATCTCTTTCATCAGAAGAAATTGCAAAGGTAGAATTTTTTATTTTACTATCGTAGCTAAAGTCAACTATACTTCCATATATATCCGTCTTTGTCTCAGTTAAAACACCTGAAATATAAGCATTTTGAGCCCATAATACCAAGAAATTATTAGAAACACTATTATAGGCTATCTTAGGTGAAAATTCATTAGTATAAATTGTTTTCGTATTCTCGTTATTCGATACAGGAAATGCCTTTGATGAATCTACAATATAAGAATCATTTTCTTTAGTAATAACAACATTTGTCGCATAAATTTTGTTATCACTATAATAGCCATCACCTTGAGTCCAAGCTACGAGGAAGTTATTATTTTTGTCAACTGCTAGAGCAGGATCTTTAAGATTATTAGCACCTTCAAATTCGGTCCCATCACTTATTAAGAATTTATTACCTATAGGATTACCTTCATTATCTATTAAGTGTCCAAATATTTGGGAAATCATATAGGGATTTTTTTCTTCTGAATCTATACGTGTTTCATTAGTAAAGACGGACAAATATATATCTAGTTCTGAGTGGTATGACAAGTTTGGTTGAGTTTCTCTAAATGTGGCTAATGCTGCCGTTCCATACCCAACAAATGCAAGTTTCAATTCATCTGTTAGGCCACCAATTTCACTTAAAGAAATAGCAAACTCATAAACCTTATGTTCATATACAACTTTGTCTGTATATGTAAATCCGGCATTTCCATATGTGGTATCCGGCACAGATACTTTAAATTCCTTAATCCCTTCGGATGTATTTATATAAACTTTTGCATAGTCCTTGTCACCGTCATAAGTGTTATCTGGCGTAAAATCCATAACTACATATAAATTTTCATCATCATTCATAACCCAAAAATAAG
>CAZXWU010000263.1:0-2872 GCA_964644495.1 uncultured Tissierella sp. | reverse complement strand
CAGGAGTAGTTTTCACTTCCTCTAAAAGGCTCTTTTCATAAGCCTGTTTATATCCCTCTTCAAACTTCTCTCTAAAATCCTTTATAAAATAACTTCTATAAGCGCTTGTTTCCCTTGATAAATCAAATAGTTTTACAATTTCTGTATTCTTAGGTATTACCTTGACCCAATTAGATTTATTGCCTTTATTGTAGTCTTGTTTAGCTGCAATCTCACCATAAATTGATCCTAGGGCATCTCCATAATTGACCTTTGGTGGTTTCCCAACACTTGCACCTGCATTTTCTGAACTAACAATTTCATTGAAACCTCTTGCATGACCAAGATAAAAACCATTTACAAATCCAGTCTTATAATTATTTGTTTTCCCAATTAAATATACAGTATACCTTGCGGTAACCTCATCATAGCCAGGTCTTTCATAAGAAGGGCTTTTTCCTTCTCCATATTTCCCTTCTTGATACATTTGTAAGGCCTTATTTATGCCCTCCACATATCCAAAATTTTCCCCATCTTTTGATCCTTCATTAAATTCTTCCCCCGGAGTTTTATCTGCAGTTACAATTGTTGTGTTTAAAAATAATACAATTAAAAGCAATATGGATATGAATCTAGATTTTCTCATTTTTTTCACCTTCTTAACGTTTTTTTAATACAAGAACTTTTCCAACTGGTAGTATTTCTCCAGGTTTTATTTCATTTAATTTCATAATCTCATTTTTATATATATTTGTTCCATAAAACTTCTTACTAATTCCCTCTATACTTTCTCCTCTTTCTACAATATGAAACATATGATTTGATACGGTCTCTTCACTACCATCTTCACCTAAGTTTCTACTGTATAAAGCTTCAAGTTTATCAAATAGGATTACACCATAATCATCGCTTCCCTCTGAAACTTCAAGATATAAGTGTTCTAATGTAAGGGGATATACGTCTAATTCACTAGGAGGATTAGTCTCTATATACTTCCAGCCTGTCCAACCTATTCCATCACTTAATGAAACAAGTATATCTTTACCTAATTGACTTCTAAATCCTAATCCCAAAGTTGCAGGGGAATAATCGTAAGAATATACCCAGACACCAATAGTATTTGGTGGATATTTAAATAAAATATTATTCTTTGAAATATCAACAAAAGTCCTATTCTCTTCTTCAATTCCTAGAATATGATATTCAAGTTTTAGAGAATGTTTTTTTGACTTTGAAGTATTAGATAAACTAACCTCACCTTTAACAAATTCATGGGAAGGTATAAAGTAATTATTGTTAGTTTCAAAGTCTGTTAAGATTTCTTCTATATAAGGCTTAATCTCTGGAAATTGTCCAGTCATTTCACTTCCCCCACTGCCTTCGTAAACTCCCTCTTCACTATAATCATCATATGCAGCAAAAGGAGTTTCCCTATCTTCATTATTAGCCGTATCTATATACACCACATCCTTATCAGATTCAGCAATACCCTCTAAACTATATATCTTTAGAGACATACTTCCATTTAAATCTTTACTCATAGCTCTATCTATATAAATATTATCTACTAGCATCTTCCGTGGACTTTGCTTTATAGCATTTATCGTACTAACTATACCATCATATTTCCCTGAGTAAGGAATGGATATATCCATACTCCTTATCTGAAAGCCACCAATATCACTAAAGATAGGCCTGCTAAAATTCAAATCAGAGACAGACATCTCATCGTTTTCAATAAGCTCATTAAGTATATATATAATTTGTGCCTGATCTAAAGTAGGAAAGTACTGAGATACAATCTTTTCTTTTTCCATATGTAAATCCTGCCATTCCTGATTTATATGATTTTCTTTTCTCAATATGGTATTTATCTCTTCTATCTTTTCCTCATATTCAAATCTTTGAGAATTTAAAAGACTCATTTTCTCCTGTTGAGGCATATAGATGAATCTATAGCTTAACCAAAATAAAATAACTATAGTTAAAAGAGATAGTAATACCTTTTCATTTTTTGTTAGCTCCCTGGTCTTAAACTTCTTCTGACTCTTCTCCATCTATATTCACATCCTTTAAAGTAATATTTATATTAAAATTATAATAATCTTCATGCAAAGAAATATTAGATATAAATATATCTTCCACATTATCTAAAGTATCTAATCCCTTTTCGAATGCAGCGATGGACCATTTATCCTTTGCCATGCCTACTAATTGGATTTCATTGTTGTTTATCCCAATAGATGTAAGAAACAAATCCTCAGGCATCTTTAAAGTAATGCTATCTAATAGAGATTCACTTATTATATCCTTTGATTCTATAATACTATCTAATAACCTAATCTTTTCAACAGCATCCCTAAAATCGTTAATTTCTAATTCTTTCTCCTTTACCTTTTCTACATTTTTCAAGGTTTCGGGATTCTCAGCAACAGCTTTTAAACTGGCTACTATTTTAGTCTCTTGCCTAATAATCATATAATTATATAGTGAATAGGTTAAAAACGATAAGACGATAAATACAGATACAGTAAAGTATATAAGTTTTTTATCTATTTTAAATTGTTCCTTCTCTATATAATCTTCAAAGAAGTTTAAATCCCTCATCTTTTCACCTCATCATTTCGTATTAATCCTCCTATAGCATTAGAGTAGGTTTTTACATCTTTATTTACATTAACCTTTTCTAAGTTGTCTAATTTAATAGAAGAAATATTAAAGTAATTTGAAAATAGGTTATCTAGCTCACTAATATTAGAAATTCCTCCCTGAAGCACTATTAAATTAATAATATTTGAACCTTCCCTACTGGTATAATATCTAAATATGGATTCAACTTTTTCCATAATATTCACCAAAGTAGTCCTAGTTAAATTTACTAATCTAGCATCTT
>CAZXWU010000262.1:0-2875 GCA_964644495.1 uncultured Tissierella sp. | reverse complement strand
CCAAGGATATATGTAAAAAAAGATAAATACATTAAATTTGAAGAATATACATTTGATTAATTGTTATTTAGCTTGGTAATTAGTTGACATGAATCCAATAATCAATATATAATTGGTGTATATACTACTTTTATTAATTAGCTTTTATTTGAAATGGGGGTGGAAATTTATGATTGATGTTGACCAAAGCACTACTACCATGGATATTAATGGGGATCCAAATGCAATGTTGGAATGTGTAAGGTGCTACTTCAAGGATAAGTGGGTCAAGGATATCTATGAAAATTTTAAAAATGGATATAAAGAGATGAGTCAAATAAATCTAACCCTTGCAGAGTTTGGACTAGAGGATGATATGACAGATTTACATAAGTATGAAATTCGTTTAACCGGACGTGAGCAGACGTGATGATCAAACGAGGAGATGTATATTACGCTGATCTGAGTCCAGTTATAGGTTCAGAACAAGGTGGAGTTAGACCAGTTCTAGTAGTCCAAAATGATATAGGGAATAAATATAGTCCAACTGTAATAATTGCTGCAATTACATCTCAAATAAATAAGGCTAAATTGCCAACACATGTGGAGATAACAGGGCAAGAATATGGATTACCTAAAGACTCGGTGATTTTACTAGAACAAATCAGGACTATAGACAAAAAAAGGCTAAGAGAAAAAGTAGGTAGGTTTGATGAAGAGATGATGAAATACGTGGACGATGCACTTAGAGTAAGCGTAGGTCTTGTATCTCTTAAGTAAATATTACATATAAAAAATAAGCCTATAATTATATGCCATATAATTATAGGCTTATTTTTTGTTTATATTATAATTTAGTTTGTATTAATGGCTATTTTCCAGTATACTTATTAATAGAATATAATTGAATTGTGGAGGGTTGTTATGAATAAAAAAATAAAGAAATCAATTCTTGTTTTAGGGGCAGCAGTTGTATTATTAGGTTCAGCGTCTGTATTCTCTGAGCCAGGTTCAGCAGATGATCCCTTGGTTACTTTGACCTATGTGAACAATAGAATTGATCAAATAAAAGACTATATAGATCTAAAAATTTCTAATGATAGTGGTTCAAGTGAATTTGTAGTTGTAGATCTTCAACAAGGTCAGCAGATTATCGGTAAATCAGGTACAGAGATAATTCTACGTGGTGGAAAATCCACAGCTTATGGAGTTGAAGTGGACAAAGGTTTAACTGATGTAACAGATGGAAAAGATATAGATAATGAAGAAGACTATTTACCTGCAAATCATCATTTAATAATTCCAAGGGATGATGGTAGGGGAGCTTATGCAGTTACTGATTCAATATTTTTAGTAAGGGGAAGATATGAAATTAAATAGCTATGATAATCAATTAGGAAGGAGGACTACCTAATGAAAGTGCTTCATTTAATAAGTGGTGGGGATACAGGTGGAGCTAAAACTCACATCATATCTTTAATGAAAGGCTTGGAAAAGTTTATCGATGCCAGGATTATCTGTTTTATTAAGGATACTTTTTATGAAGAGGTTAAAGAATCAAATATAGATATTGAAGTATTTGAACAAAAGGGCAGATTGGATATGTCTGTTATAGCAAGATTAGAGGAAGAAATCAACAATGTAAATTATGATATTATACATTGCCATGGTGCCCGAGCTAATTTTGTAGCCATGTTTTTAAAGAGAAAAGTAAAAAAACCATTTATTACAACAATACACAGTGATTATGAATTGGATTTTAAAGATAACTTTTATAAAAAGCTAATATTTACCAATCTAAATAAATTTGCTTTAAAAGGATTCGACTATTATATAGCAATATCAGATTCTTTTAAGGATATGCTAATAGATAGAGGATTTGATTCAGAAAAAATATATACTGCTTATAATGGAATTGATTTAGATGCTGAGATGAATTATGTTTTTAAGGATGACTTTTTAAGGAGATATAATATAGAAGCCAAGGACAAGACTATTATAGGTATAATAGCTAGACTGGATCAAGTCAAGGATCATGAAACATTTATTAGAGCTGCAAGTATAGTACTTAAAGAAAGAGATGATTTACTATTTTTAATAGCTGGAGATGGTAATGACGAAAAAAGATTGAAATCCATAGTAGAGGAAGAAGGAATAGGAGAATATGTCCATTTTCTTGGATATGTTAAGGATCCCTATTCATTTTTTAATGCAATAGATATCAATGTGCTGACTTCCATAAGCGAGAGTTTCCCATATGTAATCTTAGAGGGGGCAAGGATGAACAAAACCATCATATCAACTAAGGTTGGTGGGGTAGCTATGCTTGTCAAAGATGGATACAATGGATATATAATCGATATTGGAGACAGCGAAGCTCTTGCTCAGAGAATTACTTCCTTGCTAGATGACAAGGGAAAGATTGAGACAATGGGCAAAAACCTATATAGGGATGCAAGGGATAACTTTTCATCAGAACCTATGGCAAAAAGGCATATTGAAATATACAATGAAATCATAAAGAGTGTGGAGGAAAAGTAATGAAGATAATCAATGAAAAAGGAAAACTTTTTGGAATAATAAACATAATAGATTTGGCAGTAGTATTGATTTTAGGATTGTTAATATTTGGTGGGGCTAAGAGAATGCAGACAAGGCCAATAGTAGTTAGTGATGATTCAAAGGCACATATTACATATGAAGTTCAAGATATTAGAATGGTTTCAGTAGACAATATACAAGTAGGTGACCCTTTATATCACTATGATAAGGGTGATTTTGTAGGGACAATTGTTGAGAAAGAAGTTGAACCATTCACTGAGCCATTAGAAAGAGATGGCCAATGGATAAATGCAGAGATTCCAGGCAAGTATGTGGTAACTTTCGTAGTTGAAGC
>CAZXWU010000261.1:1024-2876 GCA_964644495.1 uncultured Tissierella sp. | reverse complement strand
TCTTTCCAAGGTTCTTGCGGTTTTAGTTCATTTAACTCTTTCGTTAACTTTTGTGCATCATTTTTTAACTTCAATACATCTTGCTTTAGTGTTTTATTTTCATTCACTAACTCCATATTTTCTCTTTCTAATTTAGTCTTTTCCCTTACCACCACACTCGAAAGGTCTTCCACCTTCTTTAACTCTGCCTTTACAGTTTCCAACTCTTTTCGAAGTGCCTCTATTTCAGCCTTCACCTCTGAAGATCGTTGTGTTGATTGCTGTGTTTGTGGTTGTTGTTGGATGTTTTGGCGTGTTTGTGGTTGTTGCATTTGCGGTTTTTGTGGTGTGGTTGTAGGTGTTTGTGGCTGTTGTTGTGTAGGTTGTATCTTAAAAATCTTACTTGCTGCTGCCGTTGGACCCCCTACCCCCTTGACTATTTCCACCGCTGCACCCATATCTGCCTGGAATTGTTGTAGATTTATTACTGGTAACTTGTTTGCGTTACCGATGGCTATTAGTTCCGGTAGGTATGTTTGTACTACCTGTTGATTTACTATCTCTTCATTTTTACTTGATAGCATCATCAAAGGGATCTTATCTGCTACATATAATATTGGTATATTTACGTTTGGTCCTACCTGCACTACCTTAGTGATTATCTCTACTCCAGGTACTTTTACCTTACCCGTCACTACATCTGCCACCTTTACATTGTTTCCACCTATATTATAAACTGCGGGTATTACTGGAAACCCTTGTGGACCTTTTATATGTCCCATTGTTATATTCATTTATTCAAAACCTCCTTACTTTTATGGTAATACGGGACAGGCTATCTAAGTTTGATTTAGACAGCTTGTCCACCCTTTCTGTTTATATGCCAACTCGTCTAGTCGTGATTTCTGGATACCTTTCCTTATAATGATCAAGTTCTGCCTTAGAGACAATTGCACAAGTTCTCTTTACCTCTCTCTGTCTCTCGACGATGTCTGGCATTATTAATCCTTCTACTCGTGTAGGTACATATTCCAACGCGATGAAGTATTGGTCTTTGTCTATATCCTCATAAGTTAGATTAAGTATGGCAGGTGTGCCCGTATCTAATTTCCCTTTAGAATCCAACTCATCCAATATATTCATTATATCACTCCCTGTGTGTATTTTCCTTAATTTCTTAATAAAGTTATTTACTGCTATTAAGTCCGATCTTTGGATTGTATCTCGTACTCCTATGTCCGTATTATATGTTGCTATATAATTCCCATAATGCTTTAATATAATATGTGTGTCAAACGGCTTTGGCGTCACCTGGGAGATATCGTGTCTCTCCGCAATATCAAAATACTTATCTAACGCCTGTCTTTGGTTACCTGTTTGTGGCACTGTTGATACTGCATAGTAATAACCCTGATCTAATTTCATCTTCTTTACGTTGTCCATGAAATGTGTTTTGTTAGCCATAACTCTTTGCATTTTAAATCCCCCTTACGAATTGATTTTTTATGTCTACTGGGAGTACTAATAACTTTTTGTGCATTTTTTCCCTTTCATATCCCTACGTTTAATCAGAGTTTCCGGTTTGACACACTTTCTTTTTACTTTGATTTACATGATACTAAAACAAGTACCTAGAGACTCGCTCATAGGTACTGTTTATTTCGTTTTAAGCAAAGTCTACTTTCTTAGAAGTAACTTGTTCTGCTTTAGCGATATTTTCAACTTGTTCAGTTGCTTTGTTTAGTATAGTTTGCATATCGAAACCACCGATATTAACAATTACACTTTCAATTCCTTCTAATACTGATTCATTGAATCCTATTGCTTCTTTGAATTTTTCTGGATATTCAAAAGAGAAACTTCCTAAATCCAT
>CAZXWU010000261.1:0-1014 GCA_964644495.1 uncultured Tissierella sp. | reverse complement strand
ACTCTCTGATTCTTTCAACACCCATTTTAGCAAACTTGTTAGTTGCGTCTACCAGGTTTTGTTGATGCTTAACTAAAGCCACTGCTTTATCTTGGTCAAAACTATATCCTGCCATTTTTATGTTCCTCCTCTTTTGGTTGATTTATTTTTTCTGTCTACTATGCGTTAACACTGTTAGATACAGCGTCTGCCCTATCTGCTAGTTCGTCTAATATGTTCGCTACTTCTATAAATGCTTCTGCTATAGGTGTATAAACCTTTGCCTTTGCATCTTTGGATTTCTCATGTAGCGTGTTAAAACTTTCTACGCTTGTTTCATCGTACAACTTCTGTAATGGTTTTACCATTTCTTCTGCAATTGCAGCCTCTAATTTTGGTCCATTAGCCCTGCACTCAGCAGCCACTTCTCTTAGTTGTCTTGAATTTACTTTCATGTTCGTTTCCTCCTCTTTATCTTTTTTTAACTTCTTCTACTAACTGTAAGTTTTTCATTTGACAATATTACATAAGCCCGTTTTATGTTTTATCTCATTTAACCAGTAATTCCTGTAGCTTTGCCACCATCACATATGGTAAGTCCAATGGGTCATCCAAAAGCAAGGTTCTAAACGCATTACCCTCCATCAGCCTAGTCCCAACTTTTCGATTTCTGTTGTGTAGGATTATTGTAGGTACCTCTGAGGGAGTTCTTATCGTCATCTCATCTCCACCGAGTATTCCCATCTTTACTTCATTTCCAACCTTGGTTATCTTTTCAACTGCCCTTACACAATAGTAAAGTGAATGAGGCAATCCTAATATGGGTTTCTCTGGTGCTTCACCTGTAACCAATTCTATATACTTTTGCCCTGTTCCCAACATACTTACCAGTTCTGATTCGGCAACGATTATATTTGCCTTACACGAGTTTATTATTTGGGTAGGTCTGGTGAAGCTTACCTTTTCACTTCTCCTGATTACCAATTGTCGTAGCTGATGGTGTTGATCCAAATGTGGCTTTAGACAATGACAAAA
>CAZXWU010000260.1:0-2878 GCA_964644495.1 uncultured Tissierella sp. | reverse complement strand
ATTTACCATCTATATGTATTTGGAAATCTATAAGAATAACTATGCCATTGAAAGAATACTAGGCCTTACATATAAATCAGCAGCTAGACATCTATTACTCCCACTCTATATTATTTCAATACTAGGAGTAGGACTATCATCTTATATTGCCAATCAATTTGCAATAGTAAATTCCAAGAAGATATTAGAAGAAATCTTAGGGGAATTACCTAATAATGTAGATTATTCAACCAGTGTAAAATTTACATTGTTAGTGTTTTTAATAATCATAGGGCTATTGATGATACAATCCATGCTTATGATGTTGAAACTCAAGAATAAATCCTTACTTGAATTCTTTAGTAAGGGAACAAAAAAGAAAAGTCAAGATTTAAATAAAGTTGATTTAGCCATGGATGACAATCAGGTTGATAGCCATAATTTGACAGATGCCATTTCATTTGATGATTCAGATATTGACATCAGTAAAGGAAAGAAAGTCTTTAAGGGGTATGGTATAAAGCATGTATCTCGTTCTATTGTGACAACGATTTTGATCATAGTAGTAACAGGGCTTTTGATAGGTACCCTGGCATGGCTAAATAATATAATCAAATCAAACAATGATTTTATTGAGAAAACTATATCTGAAACGACGATTCTAGGAGAGTTAAAATATGCTGGCGAAGTAGAAATTTCAGACAAAGGGAGTATTACAGAGGAAGTTTTAAATAAAGTCATAGAAACAGGTTTAGTTGAAGATTACTTTGGGGCAGTGATTAATGAATATAATGAAATAAATATTGATCGATATGGAGTAGAAGAAACGATTAGAAAAGAAAATGTTTTAAACTTAGGACTTTTTGAAAGAAATCCCAATATGACCATATTAGCATCCAATAAAGAGCTAAATGCATATAATGGAATCAAACTCTCTGGTGTAGTAGATAAAAATATAATGGATAAAATCAACTCTTATCATCTAGACAAAGAAGAAATTCCAATTTTAGCATCAACTAAAGCTATGGATACTTTTAATTTAGAGATAGGACACAAAGTATCTTTAAAAGACATGGTATCAATGGATCCAGATATATACGGAACCATCGTGGGTACTTTTGAAGGCTATGCATTCCCAACATATGGTGAGGCTCAGATACAATGGGTACCAAGCCATAACTATGAAACTTTTATATACCCAATAGATGCTGTTAGATTAATTGAGAGAAGGGGAATACACTATAAAGAAATTAATTTATTATTTGATAAAGAAAAAAATACAGAACTCTATAATAATAGACATGAAATATTGGATCAGATTGCTAAAAATAGATACGGAGACCATGGCACTGGATATAAGCTAGTAGTTTATGATGATATATTGACCGAAACTATTAAACCATTGGAAAGAAACCTTGAATTACTAAACATTATATATCCTATTATCTTAGTATTGTCACTCATAATTGCTGTAGTCTTACCCTATCTATTAATCCTTAGAAGGAGTGAAGAGTTAGCAATTATGAGAATCCTAGGAGTTAAGGAAAGGGAAGTAAAAAGATACGTATTTACATAGAATTTATTATTGATAGTTATCGGAGAAGTAATGGCTATTACAGTAATTAGTATAGTAACTTTCAAGTCAGGAATCTATCCAATATGGAATTATCTCCTTGTGGTAGTTGGATATTTATTGGCAAGTATCATAGGTGTTTCAACAAGTTTAAAAAATGTACTTGATAAGAAACCGCTGGATATGCTCCAGGTGAAAGAATAAAGGAGGGAATATTCATGGCAAGATTAGAGCTTGGAAACATATTTTACAGATACAAAGGTGCGAACAAGGATGTATTAAGAGATATAAATTGTAGATTCGAAGGAGGAAAGGTTAATGCAATAGTAGGACCTTCAGGAAGTGGTAAAACTACCCTACTCTCCATAATGGCAGGACTAGATGTGCCTACACAAGGGAGTATATCCATAGATGATAAGGATCTAAAAGATTTAGACTTAGATGAATATAGACGAGATTCAGTGTCCATGATATTCCAAGCATTTCAACTATTTCCATTACTAACAGCCCTAGAAAATGTAAGCTTTCCTATGGAATACAAAGGAATATCAAAGGAAGAATCTAGGGAAAAAGGAAAGAGGGTACTAGACTCCCTAGGGGTAGATGGAGATAAGCAATCCAGATACCCGTCCAACCTTTCGGGCGGAGAACAGCAAAGGGTAGCTATAGGTAGGACTCTAGCCACAGGAGCAAAGGTAATTCTAGCTGATGAACCAACAGGAAACCTAGATGATGAAAACAGTGATAGAATCATAGATATATTAAAAGAATTAGCCCATAAGGAAGACTTCTGTGTAATTATAGTAACCCATGATAATGCATTCGTAGATGAAATAGCACAAAGAATAATAACTTTAAAAGATGGCAAAATTACAATTGAAGTGCAATAGAAATCACATTTTTTCCCGGAGGGCTACTGCCCTCATTTTTCTACACTAAACATATCCTTTTACATATGAAAGATAAAATAAATACCTATAGTATCAATAATTGCATAAACCTATATGAAAGCTTTTTAGCTAAATGTCTTTCATTTATAATCGGCAAATTAAAAAAAATGTCAAAATAGTTCTTTAATTGAAAATAAAAATTGCAAAATTAAACAATAATTCTTGTATTAATTGTCTTGATAATGTATACTTTCTATGAAAACGTTTATTATTAGAGTGAAGGCATGAAATATGCATATATCTATTAAGCGTTTTTCTGGTAATATTAAATATTTTATTATTTAAGGAGGCAATATGGAATTAGTAGTAAAAGTCAACAGCTTTATTAATGGTATTGTTTGGGGATGGCCGATGCTCATACTTATTGTTGGAGTTG
>CAZXWU010000259.1:0-2891 GCA_964644495.1 uncultured Tissierella sp. | reverse complement strand
TTATCATTCTGCTGTGTGTCAAACAGTAGAAATATCCTAAATCTATGATTTAGAAATATTTCACTGGAACAGTAAAGGTCGTGAAAAATCTTATATTTGACAAAAAATTCAATCTCACTTATAATATAGAATTAATTAGGCATAATATGAAAAATGGTGATGGGAAGAGTAAATTATGACTTATAGCTAAGAGAGCTGGGTAGGGTGAAAGCCAGCCTATAAGAATAATCGAAGATGGCCCCTGAATTTTGCAGCAGAAGGAAAGTAAGCTGCATCGGTAGCATCCGTTATAATGCATGGTTAAATAACCTACTAAGTTTTAAATCGTGAGATTTAGATAAATTAGAGTGGTAACACGAAGAAACAGCCTTCGTCTCTATCTGAGATGGAGGCTTTATTTATGTTAATATGTATATGAGGAGGATATAATATGACCAAGCCAAGTTTTTATGTGACAACCCCAATATATTATCCAAGTGATAATCTACACATAGGACACACATACACAACAGTAGCAGCAGACTCAATCAAAAGATTCAAGGAATTACAAGGCTATGATGCATTTTTTGTCACAGGATCAGATGAGCACGGACAAAAAATCCAAGAGAAAGCCAAAGAAGCAGGCAAAACACCTAAGGGGTATGTAGACGGTATAGTAGCAGATATAAAGGTGTTATGGAAGATGCTAGAGATCGATTATGATGTATTCATAAGGACAACAGATGATTATCACGAAAAGAAAGTTCAAGAGATCTTCACCAAATTATATGAAAAAGGTGAAATATACAAATCCAAATACGAAGGTCACTATTGTACACCATGTGAATCATTCTGGGCAGAGTCCCAAACAGTAGAAGGGAATTGCCCCGACTGTGGCAGACCGACCCATTGGGAAGAAGAAGAAGCATACTTCTTCAAACTCTCAAACTATGGTGACAAACTACTGAAACTATATGAAGACAATCCAGGATTTATACAGCCAGAATCAAGAAAGAACGAAATGATTTCTTTCATTAAAGAGGGCTTAGAAGATTTATGTGTATCTAGAACATCCTTTGACTGGGGAATCAAGGTACCATTTGACCCTAAACATGTTGTATATGTATGGATAGATGCCTTATCCTGTTATATAACAGCTCTAGGCTACGATACAGAAGATGATGACAACTATAAGAAGTTCTGGCCGGCAAATGTACATCTAGTAGGTAAAGAAATAGTAAGATTCCATACAGTTATATGGCCAGCACTATTGATGGCCTTAGATATAGAACTACCTAAGCAAATATTTGGCCATGGATGGATATTATTTGATGACGACAAAATGTCAAAATCAAAGGGCAATATCATCTATCCAGAACCAATCATAGACCTTTACGGAATAGATGGATTTAAATACTTCTTACTAAGGGAGTTCTCTTTCGGAAATGATGGTTCCTTTACAAGGGAAAAATTCCTTCAAAGATTGAACTCAGACCTGGCAAATGATCTAGGAAACTTAGTAAGCAGAACTGTAACAATGGTAGAAAAATATAATGAAGGTCTAATTCCAGAGCCAAAGACTAGTGAAGAAGTAGATAAATCCTTGATAGATCTAGCTACAGGTGCCTCAGGTAAGGTTGTAGCAAATATGGATAAATTAAACTTCTCACAAGCCTTAGAGGAAATCTGGAAATTAATTAGAAGAACAAATAAATACGTAGACGAAACTATGCCATGGGTCCTAGCTAAAGAAGAAAACACGGATAGATTAGATACTGTACTATATAATCTTTCAGAAAGTCTAAGGATAGTTTCTATCTTGATCAAGCCATTTATAGAAAAAACATCCCTAGAAATCAGGAAGCAATTAGGTTTAAAGGATGAAGCAGTCTGGCAAGACTCTGATAAATGGGGTTTACTTCCAGTAGGCACCAAGGTAGATAAAGGCCAGATAATATTCCCAAGACTGGATATAGAAAAAGAACTAGTTAGACTAGATGAAGCAAATCAAAAATTAATAGACCAAAGAGCAAATAAAAAGGTAGGTAATAAAGTGGAAGAAAAAAACACAGAAGTAATAGAAGAAGAATTAATTACAATAGATGATTTTGATAAATGCAAATTCAAGGTAGCTGAAATTATCAAATGTGAAGACCATCCAAAGGCAGACAAATTATTGGTAATCACCGTAAAGATGGGTGAAGAAGTACGCCAAGTAGTATCTGGAATCAAAAAATGGTATAATGCTGAGGATTTAGTAGGCAAAAAGGTTATAGTAATAGTAAACTTAAAACCTGTTAAACTAAGAGGCGTTGAATCCAATGGAATGATATTAGCTGCAGAAGATGATGAAGGAAACCTATCATTATTGTCTACTTTAAGCGATGTTAAAGATGGAGCTATAGTATCCTAGGAGGAGTTTATGTTTATAGATAGTCATAGTCACTTAGATGATGATAGATTTAATGAGGATAGGGATGTCCTCATTAAGTCTCTTAAGGAAAACAAGGTTGATATAGCAATCAATATAGGGGCGGACCTAGAGACCAGTATAAATTCTTTAAAACTAGCAGATAAATACGACAACATTTATGCTACAGTAGGAGTCCATCCCCATTCAGCAAGTGAAGTAACTCAAGAGACCTTGGACCTCTTTAGACAAATGGCCCAAAATGAAAAGGTAGTAGCCATCGGTGAGATAGGATTGGATTTTTATTATGATAATTCCCCAAGAGACCTACAGAGGAAATGGTTCAAAGAACAATTAAAGTTAGCCAAAGAATTAGAAGGGAAAACAGAAGTCAAGGTGATTGGAACACGCCATGGTGAGAAACTCTATGAAACTCTGGTTACTCGTGAGGAAATGCTTCGCTCGGAGGATATGGGCAACTATTATCGCATTCCGTGCGATA
>CAZXWU010000258.1:0-2936 GCA_964644495.1 uncultured Tissierella sp. | reverse complement strand
TATTTCCTTGTTTATAGTCTCTGTCTTCAAGCTCCATATATGGCCAGGCAACATATCCTTACTTATCTTGATACCAGCATATTTTAGTGCTGTTATATATAGGGGCTCCCTGATACCATTTTCAATCAGAATCTGTGATGAAACAAGGTCATGAGGGTCCAAATCAGCCAAAATCCGTCCATCATTTATGACAATAACTCTATCTATATGCTTATGGAGTACATCTTCTAATCTATGTTCAATGATTATAATAGCCTTGTTGGATTCCTTGTGTATCTTATCTATAATCTCTATGGCAGTCTTACCTGTTGCTGGATCCAAGTTGGCCAGAGGCTCATCAAATAGAAGTATATCTACATCATCTATCATTACACCCGCTAATGAAGTTCTTTGCTTTTGTCCACCTGATAGATCATAGGGTGATGAGCTTAAGAAATTATCCATATCTACCATCTTAGAAACTTCCTTGACCCTTTCATGCATCAAATTAGTTTCTACTTTATCATTTTCTAAGGCAAAGGCAATGTCCTCAGCCACAGTTAATCCAACGAACTGTCCATCTGAATCTTGAAGAACAGTCCCAACAAGTTTTGATAGTTTAAATATGTCTAATTCCTGGGTTTCTAATCCATTGACTTTTAAACTTCCCTTTATGTCACCTTTATATGAAAATGGTATAAGTCCATTTAAGCAGTGTCCCAATGTACTTTTACCACTACCACTTGGTCCTACAATAAGAATTTTCTCCCCCGGAAAAACCTTTAAATTAATATTGTGTAGTGTAGGTTCAGCTTGACTATAATATTTAAATGTAAAATCTTTAAATTCAATAATAGGATTTTTATTCATATATGCCTCCAAATCTTACACTCGTCTAATTTTTTGTGATACTATCTTTTTTGGTTCTAGTTTTAGAATAAGCAATTAGGAAAAATGTACCTATAACTCCTGCACTTATGGAATTCATCAGTGTAGCTATTGCACCTTGTATAAATACCAATCTCACAGGTTCTGCATAAATAACAATATCAAGTACTGGTGCTATTACTAGCCAGGCAATTAGGTTTCCTATTACTTGTATTAGGTTAAATTTTACTATGTCTTTTTTTGTAAATTCTCCTTCTTCAACACCGGTACTTTTATATGCTAGTCCATAGATAAAACCTGCAACACCACTTGCTATGACCCAGCTCCACCATGGTGAACCATATTGAATAGCATCGCTAAGACCATGTCCTATAAAAGCTATTAGCCCACCAGCTATTGGTCCAAAAATGGTTCCAAAAAATGCACTTATACCATATGCTGTTTGAAAGCTTGTCTCTGGAATTGGTGAAGGTACCTTAACATACATAAATAAAAGCATAAATATTGCAGCGCCAAGTCCTGTTGCCACTATGGTTTTTGTTGTTACCTTAAAATACTTGTTCACATAAATCCCCCTCTTTTTTTGTTTTTTTCAACCTACACAACACAAATTAAATATTTTAGTCCTGAGACATAATGAATCTTAATTATTTGACTTTAAAATTTATATCAAAATATCTAGGGATAAAATAAAACTTACACCTAGCAATACTCTCATCCTTATCGTTCTTCAAAATCTCCTCTATATATATTAAGGGCTCATTTTCTTCAATATCTAAAAAACTAGTAATATTTTCTTCTGCTAATACCAAGCGTACATGGATAGTAGCAGTGTCGGCCATTTCAAAGATGATTGAATTGATCAATCTAGAAACATCTTCTTCTTGATTTAAATCAATTGGCACTTGATGGATATACTTTACTGGAATTTGGAAGAAACCATGAGCTACAGACTTGTTTTTAACAAAATACATATTATTTGATGCCATAACAATGTCATTTTTATCTATAGACAATTTCTCTACAGCAATATCCGTAGGGGGTGCAAAATTATATTCTATATTGATCTCATCGATTTCCTGGATAGCACACTCCAAGACTAGATTATATACTTGGTTTTCATAGTTGCTGCTATTAGTTACCTTATTATATGTAACTATACTTCCCTTCCCCTGTTGTTTTTGTATCAAACCATCCTGATTTAGAATGGTTAAAGCTTGCCTTATAGTATGTCTACTAACCTGGTAGTCTTCACTTAAGGTGTTTTCACTTGGCAGTACCGAATTTTCCTTATACTTGCCACTTATTATATTAGAATATAGCATGTTATATATGGGAAGGTAGGATGGTATTTTTTGTGTAGATTTACTTCTTACTTTTCTTTGAGTCATTTTTATCCTCCAATACAACTTGTTGACAAGTATCAACTTGTTCCACAAGTTCTTAGCTTTATAATATTTTATGTATTCTGATTTGTCAATGGCAAGTTTGAAAATTAGTCGTATTTATATGTAAAAAAGATCTTAGGCAAGTTAACTTGCCTAAGACCTTTTTATTCCATTTCTGTAAATTCAAGCTCTACTTTCTCTTCTAGCTTGTCTCTGATAATGGTTAGAGTAACCCTATCTCCTAGTCTATATTTATATAGGATTTTTTTCACATCTAGGGTAGACTCAATATTATGGTCATCTATGGCTATGATAATATCTCCAGGTATTATACCAGCTTCACGAGCTCCACTATTATCTACCACTTCAAGTACTATAACCCCATCTTCCACTTCCATATCAATACCCAATCTTGCCTGATATTCCTTTATATCAAATACTGTGACCCCCATTTTTACTGTCTCAAAACTACCCTTATCAATCACCTCTTCAATAATCGCCTTAGCAGAATTGATTGGTATAGCAAATCCTAAACCCTCAGCAGTTTGTATTTTTGCGGTATTGATCCCTATTACTTCACCATGTTTATTTAGAAGAGGTCCTCCACTATTACCTGAGTTGATTGAGGCATCTGTTTGGATTAAATCTTCTATTACGTTTGTTCTATCAATCTGTATGGAC
>CAZXWU010000257.1:0-2972 GCA_964644495.1 uncultured Tissierella sp. | reverse complement strand
TTCATCTCAACCATAAAGGTACTCTCCCCTTCAGATAGGTTGTCCGATGCCCCAATTCTAGTAAATATTCTATCTACGATAGAGATATCAGCACTATCAGCTGGAACAAATGAACCAATTTGAGCCATTAAATTGATTATAGCTACTTGCCTCATATATGTTGACTTCCCAGCCATATTGGGACCTGTTATAATATGAATCATATTCGATTCCAAATCCATTTGAGTATTGTTGGGAACAAATTGATTGTTATCAATGGTATTCTCTATAACCGGATGCCTTCCTCCTTCAATATTGATATAACCCTTATTATTTAATTTAGGTCTTACATAATTATTCTTCTTTGCAATTTTAGCAAATGACACCAAGACATCTAGTATTGAAATCATTTTACTAGTCTTTTGTAGCCTATTAATCTCTTCCTTGATCCTGTCTCTAATAGAAAGGAAGATTTCATATTCTAATTGCATTGACTTTTCTTCAGAACCAACAATCTTTTCCTCCATAGATTTTAATTCTTCAGTAAAATATCTTTCCGAATTGGTAAGTGTTTGTTTTCTAATAAAATAATCAGGTACAAGGGGGATATTTGACTTGGTCACTTCAAAATAATATCCCACAACCTTATTAAATCCTATTCTAAGATTTTTAATACCTGTATTTTCTCTTTCCTTTATCTCTAGAGAAGCCAGCCATTCCTTGCCTTTAATGCTAGCATCTTTAAGAACGTCTAATTCTTCATTATAAGATTCTTTGATTAAGCCACCATCTTTTATGGTAATAGGAGAACTTTCCTCTATAGAGTTTTCTATTAAATCATAGACATCCTCTAGGGGATCCAGTCTCTTCCCGAAGTCTTGTAGGCCTATATTTAAAGAAGCAAGCAACAAGGTTTTTAATCTAGGCAATACTGCAATAGAAGATTTTAAAGAAATCATATCTCTTCCATTGCAGTTTCCATTTGATATTTTACTAGATAGGCGTTCAATATCAAATATGGATTTAAGCTCAAAGGACACATCATCCATAAACATAATATTATTGAAAATATATTCTACCATATCCAGCCTGTAATTTATTTTATCTATGCTAAGAAGTGGCTGTTCAAGCCAATTCTTTAAAAGTCTACCACCCATAGCAGTTGATGTCTTATCAATAGTATGAATCAAGGCTCCCTTTTTATTTTTTGACATAATAGTTTCATGGATTTCTAAATTCGTCCTAGTATTAATATCCAATACCATAAAATCCTTTGCTTCATAATAGGTCAGATTATTTATATGGTCCAATGAATTTTTTTGAGTAGTGTATAGGTATTCTATGAGTTTAGAAGTTGATAAAATAGAATACATTTTATCTCCTATATTTAATTCATCAAGACTAGTAAGCTTAAACAAATCAATGATACTCTGCCTATTATCATCTTTAATACCTTCAACATTTTGATAATTATTGAAGTAGGGATTGATTTTATTTCTAATAATTGACATATACTTTTTATTCTGCATAAAGAATTCATTACATATTATTTCCGTCGGGATAATCTTACCTAGTTCATCTATCACAAATCTATAATTGTTATCAAGACTAGAAGAGTACTCTGTAGTATACATTTCACCAGTAGAATTATCTGCATAGGCTATACCAACTCCAAAGTCATCTAGATAAATAGAAACAAGATAGTTATTGCTTTTTTCATCTAATACGTTTGAGTCGGTGATTGTACCAGGGGTAACTACTCTTATTACGTCTCTTCTGACTATACCCTTTGCCTCTGAGGGGTCTTCTAACTGTTCACACAAGGCAACCTTATAGCCTTTAGCTACAAGTCTAGAGATATAGGTCTCTGCCACATGGTGGGGAACACCACACATTGGAATCTTGTTCCCAGAACCAGAACCGCCTCTTTGAGTTAGGGTGATTTCCAGTTCCTTAGAGGCAACTATTGCATCATCAAAGAACATTTCGTAGAAGTCACCTAATCTAAAGAAGAGAAGGGAATCCTTATATTTATTTTTTACTGACATATATTGTTGCATCATTGGAGTTAAGTTGTCCAAATTTATACCTCCATTTACTAACAAACTAAACTAAAACACCTTCCAAAGTAAAGGTTTTAACATTTTCAATTCTTACATCAACTATTTTACCTATAACACTTTCATCTGCTTCAAAGTGAACAAGCTTACCACTATTGGTCCTACCAGTTAGAACCTGGTCATTATTTTTGCTTACTTCGTCCACTAATACCTTAACTGTCTTGTTAAGAAGTCTCTTGTTATATTCTAATCCAATTGGTCGAAGCACACCAGTTAACCTTTGAAATCTATCATGTTTGACCTTATTGTCCACCTGGCCTTCCATATTAGCAGCTGGCGTTCCTTCTCTTATAGAGTACATAAATGTAAAAGCAGAATCAAATCCTACTTCCTTGACTAAATCTAAGGTCTCATCGAAGTCCTCCTCAGTCTCACCAGGGAATCCTATGATTATATCTGTTGTTATACTAATATTTGGATTTATGGATTTTATCTTATCTATTATCTTTAAATAATCTTCCCTAGTATACTTTCTATTCATCAATTTTAATATTCTATTACTACCTGATTGTACAGGTAAATGTAGATGATCACATAACTTATCCATCTTACCGTAGAGTTTTATCAAATCATCGGATATATCCTTAGGATGAGAAGTCATAAATCTAATTCTTTTAATTCCTTCTATCTTATCTATCTCTTCTACTAAGTCCGCAAAAGAATAGTCATAATCCAAAGTCTTGCCATAGGAATTTACATTTTGTCCAAGAAGGGTTAGCTCTTTACAACCAGTTTCTGCTAGTCTATTTATTTCCTCTATTATTTTTTCTGGTTCCCTGCTTCTCTCTCTACCTCTAGTGTAGGGAACTATACAATAAGTACAAAAATTATTGCATCCATACATAATATTTACATATGATTTGAAGCTATATT
>CAZXWU010000256.1:2759-2973 GCA_964644495.1 uncultured Tissierella sp. | reverse complement strand
TCTATCTCCACGATTTGCAACTAAGTTGTGCATTCCTGCTAAACTATAATTTTCTACATCCTTGTTCGTTTGCAACCAGCTTCCTAAACCACCATTCAATGCACCACTGGCTACACCTGATTCCCCGGATAAGATATTAGAAGTAACCGTAGCACTATCTAGTGTAGAAAAGTTTGCATCCAGTAAACCTTCTGAATATAATTTATTATTGTAT
>CAZXWU010000256.1:1824-2726 GCA_964644495.1 uncultured Tissierella sp. | reverse complement strand
CATCTTTATATTCTTTTTTCGCAAACCCAATTTCAACTTGACTATTATCTACGTAAATATCTCTTGTAACCAAACCAAAAGGAGAAGTAATAATACCTCTGTCAAGTAAATCTGTTAAGTGGCCACTGCTAATTGATAGTGGACTCTTTACACCCTTTTGATCACGGAAAGCTACTAACATATCGTAGAATTCATCCGGTGTCTCAGGCAATTCAATACCTAATTCCTCACACCAATCATCGCGTACTGTTAGTCCATAGCCAGTTTTTAAAACTTCATCACCAACAATAAATGTAAAACCGTAAATATCTTTGTTTGGCGTTGTACTTCCCTTCATATAATCTTCATTGCTTTTTAGTACTTCTAAATAATCTGGTGCATTTTCTGCTAAGAATTCTTCATCTAAAGGAAAAATAACACCATCTTCAATGGCTTTTGCTTCTCCACCAGTATAATTTAATTGAAAATTAAATAAAATGATATCCGGCAAATCACCAGAAGCAAGTAGTAAACTCATGGCTGTATTGTTTTCTACATGAATCATTTCAAGTTCGATACCTGTTTCCTCTTGTAGCTTTTTCCCTATTGGCAGATCTGTAAAGCTTTCAAATCGATCATTCCATGCACTACTAGTTACCATACCAAAGGTTAATTTTTCTGAAGACTCAATAGGATAGGTTACTGTTCCCTCTCCATTCTCTAATGAAGCATCATTTCCTTCTGTTTGGACTGTTGTAACTACTTCTTCCCCTTTGGGATTTTTGCCCTCATTTGTTGTTCCACAACTAGCAATACTCACTGTCATCAATACTGTAACTGACATTAGAGCAACCAGCCTTTTGAAACTTTTTTTCATAACTGTATACCTCTTATCCTACTGTAATTTTTTCAAGCGGATACTT
>CAZXWU010000256.1:0-1814 GCA_964644495.1 uncultured Tissierella sp. | reverse complement strand
AGTATTTCCTCTGGTAATAGTTTATTTTCATTAGAAGATTTTAATTCCATTGGTGAAATTCTGATTGCCTTATTTGATAGTTCATATAATAAATAACACATGAACCTTAAAATAATTTCCTCTTTAGTTTCTTCTAATGGATAATAAAATATTTTTGTAGTGACAAAATTGTTGATAAAGGACAAAACCACATAAAACCCGGACAAAACGCACTTTTTGTCTCTTATTTATACCTTTTGACCTCGACATTTTGTACTGGAATTATTATAATAATGGTAGGTTTATTATTACAAATATTTAAAGTTCGGAGAGATACCATGTTTTCATTTCACAGAAAGATACAACGAAGTAGCTTACTTATAAAATGGATCCTATCCTGTTTGCTAATTCTTATTATTCCAATGATTAGCCTATTCACAAATTACTTTTTTAGCCAAGCTATGATAGTAAGAAAAATTACAGATGCCAATAAAACAGTTCTTGTTAATATGAAAAATACAGTTGATGATAAATTACAAAGTATACTTACTTTAAATCATTTACTGTTAATAGATAACAATTTTAATAATTTATTTAGTCCTTTTGATGAAACCTCTTTTTATGATGCCATTCAAAGAAGTTATAAAAAATTAAATAATTACAGTTATGTATACAGTGATTTAGATATTATGATTTACATTCCCTATAAGGACTACATTATTGCAAATGGTGTAGCCACTTCAGCTGAAACCATTTTTAACACGTTAACATATAAGAAAAATCCTGATATATCCTTTGACGATTGGTATTCCTTATTGAATGACGATTATTCAAAAGGAGTTTTTTTTCTATCCCCCTATGCCAGCTATCGTAATTTTGGTAATGATTCCTTTATCTATGCTGGTACAACTCCTTTTGTATATAACGAAGAATACAAATGTACAATCATGGTATCCATCACGAACCAGTTTATTCACTCCTATTTAGATGAAACTAAAAATACTACCTTTTTGATACTAGAGGAAGACGGTAATGTACTTAGACAATATGGAAATCCTATCGATATATCTCCTACACTCTCTTTTTCTAATTTAAAACAAGATCAAGAAGAGATTACAATTAATAAAGAAGATTATATATTTACCTATGTTAAATCAGATATAAATAATTGGGTTTATGCAATCTGTACTCCACGCTTCATGTTACTAAAAGATTTCTTCTTTTTAAGAAATTTAACTTTGCTTAGTATTTTTTCTTCTATTGTTCTTGGTACTGCTTTTATTATATTTTCACAGAAGAAAAACTATAAACCTGTAAAAAAAATAATGAATTATATTCCACATGAGTTGAAATCCAGTGAACATAATGAATTCGAGTTAATGGAACAATATTATTTAACTTTAAATAATGAGAATAATATTATGAGAAAGAAGATAGGTTCTTTTGCAGATAATGCAAAAGAAATATATTATCTCTCAAAACTAAAAGGACGTTATTTCCATTTAAGTGAAAATGATATTGTAGAGTCTTTATCATTAGAATATCACAACAAAAGCTATGGTATTGTATCAATTTATATGGACACAAGTCAATCTGCTACTCCAAAAGAGGATTTGATGCATTTTGATTTACTAAGTTTTGCTATCTATAATATAGCAGATGAACTAATAGAGAAATCTTATCAATACCAAAAAGTAATTGATGGATTTTTCAATGTATTTATCTTTTTCATTGATGAGGAAAAAGATAATGATTGGAAGAACTTTGCAGTGGAAACTTTTGGAAAATTATATAATTTTTTCGAAAAGGAATTTCATATTACTTTATCTATCACA
>CAZXWU010000255.1:0-2992 GCA_964644495.1 uncultured Tissierella sp. | reverse complement strand
TACATAATTCATGTAACTTCTTCATGTTTTTATAGTGGATATCATCATGGGAGATTATTGTTGATGAAAGTATTGCATCTGCATTTAACTCAATAGCTGCGTCTATGAGCTTGTCAACAGATATTGATGTTCCCAATATATGACACTCTATACCATATTTCTCAATTCCACCATGTTTTATATCTATTATTTCACGAATTCCTACAGAATGCTCGTCTTCACCTACTGTTCCACCTACAATCTTCATAGGATTTTTCTTGATATCACTCAAAATCTCTTCCTCGCTTAGGCTTTTAGGCTCTGGGGGTATGATCAAATCTTTAGTATCAATTGCATGAGTAAATCTACCCTTCAACTCAATACGAGTGCCCTCTGCTTCTTGCATTGTCTCTTTGTGAATAACTTCTAAATCCTCTAGCCCCATCTTCTTACCTATTTCAAGGGCTGCAAATTCGGCAGTCCTCCTATCAGTTGGTAAGAATAGAGTAGTTAAGATTATCCCATCACCTAACCATTCCATCTCAGGTTTGATCTTTGTAGAATTTCTCAATTCCTTAACCTCTTTTAATCTATTATTGACATTATCACTTTCATCCAATTCATCAATGAAAACTATCTTGTCTGGATCTTCAAGGCTAGAAGCTCCAATCAATTTTGCTGGATCATTGATCAAGGATTCATCATATTGGCCTACATTGTTGTATCCAAAGTGTGCTGTTACAGGGGCCATATAGTCTATATCCCTTTCATAAACTGTCCCTTCACCAACACCAGCATTTATTTTTCTAGAAATTCCATCACCATTTCTTTCAGGATAGTAGCCTGAGTCAACAAAATATCCTGCTTCTACCGCATTGAGGTAACCACCTTCTTCGATTATCTCCTCCATAAAGAGGATGGCTCTTTCCTTTAATTCTCGGACCTTGTCTGCTAACTCTCCTTCTTCTCTATTGATGCTAAGCATGGTGTTGATCCCATCCAGGCCTGCAAATGTCTGCTTAGCAGTATCTACAGCTTCAATATTGTATATATGCCAAGGCACGTTTCTCCCCTCATCAGGAGTTATGGTTGATTGAATATCTGCCCGGGTCAATTGAGAAATCAATAGATTTAGAACATGGGTTACAGTAGCTTCTCTTGTAGAGGACTCCATATACTTTGTATTCATCTGGGCTCTCATCTTGTAATCTTTAAACAATTCTCTCAAGGCTACAGCATAAGGTAAATCAATTCTCATACTTGGTGCTGGAGGTGCTGTAGGCGGAACTGTGGATAGACATATATCTTCCTTTTTCATGCCTACCTTTACTGAAAATAAGGAGTTTATAGCATGCTGGACCATTAGCTCAGGCATTACCTTCCAAGCTTCCCTAGCAGTGGCATTTGCATTGTGAGCCCCATCTATTTGAGCCATACCTGCCCAGGCCATTATCTTTTTAGCCTCTGCTGCATCTACAAAAGACCTGATCATATTTATATTTCTATATAGAACGTTGTATTGTGGGTCTTGATGGGCTCCATTTACCCCTTCTTCAGCAAACATAACTGCAATCTCTGGGCCCGCTACTCCGGATACATATGAATGATAATTGATCGGTCTACCTACTTCATCTTCAATATAATCCAAAGCCTTTCTCTGAGCCCTAACCTGTTTTCTAGTTATAGGAATCCCTCCTACTCCTTGGGGAGTACCCTCAAGGAGACTTTCAAAGTGGGATTGACCTGCTGTTCTAATGACCATAATATGATCAGCCCCATGCCAGGCAGCCATCCTCATCCTCCTTATATCATCTTCAAACCTGCCAGATGCTATTTCTGTTGTGATAACTGCTTTAGGTTGAGGATCTATATAGTCAAAGTATTTTGAAGCTGGGAGAGGTTGGCTATTGTCAAGAGGCTCAGATTGATCATAGAACTCAAATTTGCCTATTTCCCTCTTTTGCCCGACCCCTTGTCTCCAATGCCAGCCCCGTCTTCTTGGCCTATATTTGTCTAAATCTTTTAATATATAGTCAATATTTAGCTTTTCATTTGCCTTTAGTTTCATACTTGCCACCTCCAAAAAGACCTATTACATCATCCCATAATTTGTCCTCTGCTAGATTAAGGCCAGCCTCCCTAATATCCATGTTTTTTTCTTTAGCTAGTTTAAATACAATATGGCCTACTCCCTTTCCTATTAAAGCTCTATCAATAGCTCCTTGAACTATGGTTTTAGCCTCTAAACTTGAAAATCCCATCCTAAGGAGTACGGATCTTTCTATGGAAGGAGAAGTGTTTTTACTTGCAAGGTCAACTATTGGATTAACTATTTTCTCTGATAATTCCCAAAATCTCTCTTCCAGCTCCTCTTCTGATAAATTTACTAAGTGCTTTCTTCTTTCTTTAAAATCATCTTTTCTCTCCATATTCTGCCCCCTATTAATAGTCTATTTTGAATTCATCTAAGATGGTCTTTACAAAATTTATACTGGACTTAGAATCTATAACTAAAAACTCCAGATCTTCTTCACTTATGAATTTTGAATCCAAGGTTTCTATAGCATTTCTAATATATGATCTTTTTATTTTATTTAAATCAAGTTGGTCCAAGTTTATATATGATGGGTCCTTAGGTAAGATAATATTTTGACCAGGAATTTCATCTATTGGGTCTCCTATTTCAATTTCTATACCATTTTCTCTAGCAAAGCTAAGTTGAGGATTGATATGCTTGCCAGCCCCTGTATATTCAGTCTCCTGGACTACAATAATTTGGTCATTATCCATGTCTTGAGCTAATTTAAAGGCTGCCACTAGGGCAGTATTTCCTGCAGGCCCCCTTTCCAGACCTTCAAGCTGGGCTAATAGCTCAGTCATATAAAAAACTGAACCCTGATTCATGGTTACATACCTATCCATATACCGCAAAGGTCTAGCAGCTGAGCGTAAAACATCAGATCTATCTGGCCAAGTTGCAAAAGGTATACCAAAGCCAGTATGGCCTGTTGTA
>CAZXWU010000254.1:0-3027 GCA_964644495.1 uncultured Tissierella sp. | reverse complement strand
AGGGCCATATGCAATATTATCATATATACTCATTGGAAAAGGATTAGGCTTTTGAAACACCATACCAACCCTCTTACGAAGCAAGTTGACATCTACATCCTTATCAAAGATATTTTTGTTATCTAATCTAATTTGACCAGTTATCCTACAACCTTCAACTAAATCATTCATACGATTTAGGCTCTTTAACAATGAAGATTTACCACAACCAGATGGTCCTATAAAAGCTGTTATCTCTTTTTCTCCTATATTCATATTTATATCCTTTAATGCATGAAAATCATCATAATAAAGGTCTAAATTTTCGATAATTAGTTTATCCATTAATTTGTTCTCCCCTTCGTTAATTTATTACTTAAATATGTGGATATACCATTGATTATTAGTATTGTTATCAGTAAAACAACTCCAGTAGCAAAGGATTCATTAACATGCAAGCCCTCATTGGATAACATATACATATGAACGGACAAGGTCCTACCTGATGAGAACAATCCATCAACCATCTTAGTTGCTGTACCTAAAGTATATATCAAGGCAGCAGTTTCACCAATTATACGGCCTATAGCCAATATGACTCCAGATAGGATGCCAGGCATAGCAACAGGGACAACTACTCTAAAGATGGTTCTTAGTTTTCCAGCACCTAGACCAAAGCTGGCTTCCCTTAGACTATCATCAACAGCCATCAAAGCCTCTTCCGTAGACCTTATGATCAAAGGAAGCACCATTATAGCAGCAGTAAACATACCTGCTATCAAGGAGTATGAAAATCCTAATCTATAAACAAAGAATAACATACCAAACAATCCATATACAATAGATGGAATGCCAGATAAAGTTTCTGTAGTAATTCGAATTAAGTCTACAAATTTGTTGCCCCTACTAGCGTATTCAACCAAATAAAAAGCTGTGAAGACACCTATAGGTGTAGCTATGACCAATGTTATAAATACAAGGACCAATGTGGTGATAATAGATGGAAATATTGACACATTCTCACTAGAATAAGAAAACTCAAACAGAGAAGGGCTTAAACTTGGAATTCCTCTATATAATATATACCCAACTAAAAAGAATAAGGATCCAAATGTGATTAAAGCTGCCAACTTTATTATATATCTTGTAAAATTGCTTTTAATTTTATTCAATTTGTGGTCCTCCTTTTAACAATTAAAAAGATTGTATTTATTATAAGAATAAAAACAAATAATACAACCGCTGTAGCTATGAGGGCTTCTCTATGGGTATCAGCAGCATATGACATTTCTAGGACTATATTAGTAGTCATAGTCCTTACCCCTTGGGTAATACTACTTGGTATACGGGGTTGATTACCAGCCACAAGTATAACTGCCATAGTTTCACCAATAGCACGGCCAATACCCAATATAATAGATGAAATAATACCTGATTTGGCTGCAGGTAAGACCACCTTCATAACTGATCTTTCATGACTTGCCCCAAGAGCTACACTAGCTTCATAATAGCTTTCTGGGACTGATCTTATGGATGACTCAGATAGACCTATAATAGTAGGTAATATCATTATTCCTAATAGGATAGAGGAGGTTATCATATTCATACCTGTTCCACCTACAAAGCTCTTAACTAAGGGAACTATAACCTGCAATGCAAAAAAACCATAAACAATAGATGGTATACCTGCCATTAGGTTTACACTTGGTTTCAAAAACTTGTACAAATTATTATTGCTAAATTTGGCAAGGTAAGTTGCTGTTAGAACTCCAATAGGAACACCGATTAAAACAGCACCAAAAGTGATATATAATGATCCAAGGATCATAGGTAAAATTCCAAACTGTTGAGGTGTATGTGATGGTCTCCACTCTGTTCCCAATAGGAAGTTCTTGAGCCCATACTCCATGATAAAGGGAAGACCCCCACTAAAAATAAAATAAAGTATTAAAAGTATAGCTAGAATAGAAGTGGTTGCACATAGAATAAAAATTGTCTTCATAAAACTTTCAACTGTAATCTTCTTCATAAGTATCTCCTTTTAAAAAAATCTTTTGATTATATATAATAAATATCAAATCTATGTAAAATCTATACATTAGCTTTTGTAAAAATCATGTAAATCATACAAAATTCGTTAATATAAAAAAGGCTTCTAAAACTAAAAATTAGAACTTTCTTATTAATTATAAAAAAAGAGCCTAACTTTTGTTAGACTCTTAATCTTTATAAAATCTATTGAGCATTCTCCCAAGTAGTGACGTCACCTAGATAAATTGATCTAATAGCTTCTAAACTTAAATCACTTACACTACTTGCCTTATTTACTATTACTGCGATTCCATCAATTCCGATTGCTTGGTATTCTAATTCGACCATTTCTGAATCCTTTAAATCTCTTGAAGCCATTCCTATATCAAGACTAGCTTCCATAGCCCCTGTCATACCAGCTGATGAGCCAGTTGATTGGATTTCTATTGATACTCCGTCATTTAATCCTTCATAAGCTTCAGATAGTTTTTCCATCACCGGGGTTACAGATGTAGATCCACCTACTACTATATCACCTGTTAAACCTGATGGGCTATAGGCCTCACCATCAGCAACTTCGATTAATGAATTGTCTGCTACAATAGCTTGACCATCAGCACTCATTATAAAATCTACAAAATCCTGTGCTAGTTCACTTAAGTCTGCTTGGTAAGCAATATTAAATGGTCTTGCAATTTTATAATCCCCTGATTTGATATTATCTGTAGTAGCTTCTACGCCATCAACAGCTACTGCTGTTACTGTATCATTTAATGAACCTAACGAGATATATCCTATTGAGTATGTGTCCCCTGCTACAGTAGTCATAACTCCGTTAGTAGCATTTTGGATAACTGCTTCTTGGTAAGTCATATCATTGTCGTTTTCATCTACCACTCCAACTATTTCAACAAATGCTCCCCTAGTACCTGAACCGTCTTCTCTACTTACTACATTTATAGTTTCTGAAGTATCAAAATCTGAACCGCTTGCTGGCGGAGTTGTAGTACCCCCATT
>CAZXWU010000253.1:0-3033 GCA_964644495.1 uncultured Tissierella sp. | reverse complement strand
TGGAAGAGACCACCATGATACTGGGGGTACGGATTCGCCATTTAGAGAAACAGCAAATATCAAAGACGGTAGCAATATAATGGCTGATATGGCTACTCAATGCTTTGCTGGAAATGCAGCTAGGGGCATGAGCTTAGTTGCCCTTCACAATGGTGGTGGAGTAGGTATAGGCAAATCCATCAATGGTGGATTTGGTATGGTTTTAGATGGTAGTGAAAGGGTAGATGATATATTGGCTACTGCTATTTCTTGGGATGTAATGGGTGGTGTAGCTAGAAGGGCTTGGGCTAGAAATTCAAATTCTATAGAGACTAGCAAAGAATTTAACGAAATTCATAAGGAAACTGACCATATAACTATTCCGAATTTAGCAGATGAAGATTTGCTTGATCAATTAGTAGACAATAGAATCTAAAGGAGGATTATCGTTGGCGAGATTAGTTCAATGCGTACCAAATTTTAGTGAAGGGCGTAATGAAGATATTATACTAAAAATACTTGATGAGATTAAGAAAGTTGCAGAGGTCAAGCTACTAGACTATTCCATGGATAGAGATCACAATAGGTCAGTGGTGACATTTATTGGTGAGCCAGAGGCAGTCATAGAAGCTGCATACTTAGCAAGTAAAAAAGCTTCAGAATTAATAGATATGACAAGTCATAAGGGTGAGCATCCAAGGATGGGAGCTACTGATGTAATTCCATTGATTCCAATTTCTGAGATTACTATGGATGAATGTGTTGATTTATCCAAGGAACTGGCAAGGAGAATTGGTCAAGACTTAAATATCCCAGTATATCTCTATGAGAAATCAGCATCTTCACCTTCTAGGGAAAATCTAGCTGCTATACGTAGAGGTGAATATGAAGGAATGAGCACTAAGCTTAAGGAGGAAGGTTGGCAACCGGACTTTGGACCTGATACACTGAACATTAAATCAGGTGTGACTGCAGTAGGCGCAAGGGCTCCATTAGTTGCATTTAATATAAATCTGGCAACTGATGATATAAGTATTGCAAAGAAAATTGCCAAAATAATTAGAGCTAGTGGCGGAGGATATACCTATTGTAAGGCATTGGGTATTGAGATTAAGGATAGAAATTTAGTTCAAGTTTCTATGAATATGGTCGATTATACAAAGACATCTCTATTTAGGGTATTCGATACTGTAGAGCGTGAAGCACAAAGATATGGGGTAAATGTTATTGGAAGTGAAATCATAGGACTTGTACCAATGAATGCTCTAATAGATACTGCAGACTATTATTTAAGGTTGGAAAACTTTGATACTTCACAGATATTAGAGAATAGAATGGTAGACTAGAAGGTACTTGAAAGGGTCGGTGTATATATGAAAGCAAGTCTAATTATAAATAATATTGATAACTTGATTACTCTTAAGGGGGAGAATAAGGCTAGAGCTGGTAAGGCCATGGCTGATATTGGCCTGATCCATAATGGAAGCCTAGCTATTCAGGATGATAAGATAATTTTTGTAGGAGAAGAATTGCCTTCTGATATAATAATTGATGAAAATACCCTAATTTTAGATGGAAAAGGAAAGACTGTAAGCCCTGGACTTATAGATTCCCATACCCATATAGTACATGGTGGCTCTAGAGAGAATGAACTTGCCATGAAGCTAAAGGGGGTTTCTTATTTAGATATCTTAGCATCTGGTGGAGGCATACATAGCACAGTTAAGGCTACTAAAGAAGCAAGCTTTGATGACCTATATTATAAAGCAAAGAAAAGTTTGGATACCATGTTAAGCTATGGTATAACAACTGTAGAAGGCAAATCTGGCTATGGAATAGATGATTTTGATACAGAAATCAAACAATTAGAAGTAGCTAAAAAGCTGGACAATGACCATCCTGTAGATATTATATCAACATTTATGGGAGCTCATGCTATTCCAATGGAATATAAAGACAATTCAGATGAATTTGTAGATATAATCATAGATCAGTTATCTATAATTGTAGAAAAAGATTTAGCTAAGTTTTGTGATGTCTTCTGTGAAGAGGGAGTATTCACCATCGACCAATCAAGAAGGATTCTATTAAAAGCTAAAGAAGTAGGTATGGGAATCAAAATCCATGCTGATGAGATAAAACCTTTGGGTGGAGCAGAACTTGCAGCAGAAACTGGATGTATATCTGCTGACCATTTAGTAGCTGCTAGTGATGAGGGTATCAAACAAATGGCCCAAAAAGGTGTTATAGCAAATCTATTGCCAGGTACAAGCTTCAATTTACAGACGGGTAAATATGCTCAGGCAAGAAAGATGATAGAAGAAGGGGTGGCAGTAGCCTTATCTACTGATTATAATCCAGGATCATGTCCTACGGAGAACATCCAGTTGATAATGAGCTTTGCATCTTTGATAATGAAGTTAACACCGGAGGAAGTTATTACAGGAGTAACTATGAATGGGGCAGCTTCTTTGGGGATTGAAAAGACTCATGGAAGTATTGAGGAAGGTAAAGTCGCTGATATAGTTATATTTGATTCTCCTAATATTGAATATGTAATATATCACTTTGGTATTAATCATACTGATACGGTTATAAAAGATGGGAAAATAGTATATCAAAAGTAATAACATATAGGAAGGTAAACTTATGACAAGTGAAATGATAAAAGCATTTTTTCTTGTACTTGCAGCAGAAATGGGGGACAAGAGTCAAATAATTGCTATGACTTTTGCCACACAATATAAAAAAAGAGATGTTTTACTAGGGGTAACTATTGCTGCAATTTTAAATCATGGCTTGGCAATAGTTTTAGGTAGATATTTATCTCAAGTCATACCTATGAATTTTATACAAATTCTAGCGGGACTTGTATTTGTAGCATTTGGACTCATGGCTCTAAAGGATGAAGAATTAGAGGATTATGAGGCCAAAAAGTCCTTTGGACCTATAGCTACGGTTGCGGTGGCTTTCTTTGTGAGTGAATTAGGGGACAAGACACAATTAACCGCTATGACATTAGCAAGTGAATCTATTTATCCTCTATTTATTTTA
>CAZXWU010000252.1:0-3035 GCA_964644495.1 uncultured Tissierella sp. | reverse complement strand
GCTTTTCTACTACAGCTTTTTCAACTATTCTTTGACAGTCAGAAATACTATATAATTTTGAGTTTATACTTTTACCTTCTACTACGAAATTAGCATCTTCAGTAATCCATTCATCCCAGGGAAGTGCTTTTGTCTTCTCAAATAGTTCATCAAAAGTTAAAGCTTTGAATTCCCCCATCATCAACAAAACCCGATCCGCAGTTCTTAACCAAATATTAGCTTTTGGAATATCACTTTCAGTCCCAGTAAATTTCACCTTGCCATTCTCTACAAGCAAATCAGTGTATCCCAGCTTCATTAATTCCCTCTTTGCAATAGCCTCCAGGCCAAATGTAGTTGTGGCTATTAGTTTTAAATTCTCCATAATAATCTCTCCTTAAGTCTTCTACCCTTATTATACCTTATATAATGACTATATACTAAATATTTTTGAGTAATACCCTAAGACTTTGGGTATGAATAATTTGAAATCAATTTAATAGGAGGTAATAGATATTGACAACATTTAATGGATTATATCAAAGTGGAGATTGGAAAGGTGAAAAACACGTACCAGTAATACACGCACCTGAATCAGTAAAGGCTGGGGATGAAGTAGAGGTAAAAGTACTTATAGGAGAAGAAATACCACATCCAAATACTTTTGAACATTATATTTCTTGGATAAAAGTGTATTTCCAACCAGAAGGAGCAAAGTTCCCTATTGAAATAGCAACTTTCGACTTCGCAGCACATGGTGAATCAGATTTACTTACTGCAGCATATGGAGTTACTAAATTTAATGCTAGAAAATCAGGTACAATCTTAGCTTCAAGTTATTGTAACATACATGGATTGTGGGAGAATAATCAAGAACTAAAAGTTGAGGAATAATTCCTCAACTTTTTTACCCTTGACAAGGTAATCTAAATATATTAAGATACATATAAAATATGACTAAATTTAAACTACTATGAAGGATTTAGTAATTGATTACAGTTAAATTAGAGAATAGACTATCTTTGGTGGAATGTCTATAACTTAAATAATCAATGAAATACGCATCCAGAGTTTAATAGGAAACTATTACGGATTATGCACGTTATGCTAAAGAGGCTTTATGCAAACTAAGGTGGTACCACGGGTTTCTCTCGTCCTTTACAAGACGAGAAGATGCCCGTTTTTTATTATAAATAATTGGAGGGATATATATGAAAAATGTATTTGATACCCTAACCGAAAGAGGTTATATAGACCAAGTAACTTTCGAAGATGAATTGAGAGACTTACTAGGAAATGAATCTGTAACCTTTTATATTGGTTTTGATGCTACAGCAGATAGTTTGACCCTAGGACATTTTCTACAGATAATGACTATGATGCATATGCAAAGAGCTGGCCATAGACCTATCGCACTATTAGGTGGGGGTACAACTATGATTGGAGACCCATCTGGCAGAAATGATATGAGGAAGGTAATGACAGAGGATTTTATTAACCACAATGCTGGAAAATTTAAAGAACAATTCGAGAGATTCCTTGACTTCAGTGAAGGAAAAGCTATTATGGTTAATAATGCTGAGTGGTTACTTGAGTTGAACTACTTGGAGTTTATGAGAGAAATAGGGGTTCATTTCTCAATAAATAGAATGTTGACAATGGATAGCTACAAAAATAGATTGGAGCAAGGACTAACCTTCTTTGAATTTGGCTACATGTTGTTACAATCCTATGATTTCCTTGAGCTATACAGGCGACATAATTGTAAGATACAACTTGGGGGAAGCGATCAATGGTCAAATATACTAGGCGGATACGAATTAGTTAGAAAACTAGAACAAGACAAGGTCTACGCAATGACATTTAAACTATTGACCACTGCTGCAGGTACAAAGATGGGTAAAACTGAAAAGGGAACTATCTGGTTGGATCCAGAAAAAACACCACCATATGAATTGTATCAATACCTAAGAAATGTAGACGACAAGGATGTTGAACAATTCCTAGCACTACTAACCTTCATACCAATGGAAGAAGTAAGACAATTAGGCGCACTAGAAGGTGCCAAAATCAATAGAGCCAAAGAAGTCTTAGCTTTTGAAGTAACTAAAATAATCCACGGTGAAGAGGAAGCCACAAAATCCCAACTGGCTGCTAGAGCACTTTTCTCCGGCAGTCAAGATGAAGGAAATATCCCTTTTACCGATATGGATAAATCAATATTCCAGGAAGGGATAGGTATTGTTGACCTACTAAAGGATTTGGGGCTTATTAAATCCAATAGTGAAGGTAGAAGACTTATTCAACAAGGCGGTATCACTATAGATGATGTAAAAGTAGAAGATACTAGTAAAACAATTAATCTAGATGATTTCCAAGATGGAAGGTTGATGATTAGAAAAGGCAAAAAAGTATATCATCAAGTTAGAATTTAATATTCAATGCCCTAGGTGTTAGCTCATAACCTAGGGCATTGATAATATATATTATATGTATTTATTCCATAATTATCTAAAGTACCCATGATTTGATGGTTTAATGCAGTTTACTAAAGTGCTATACTTTTAAATAGTTACAAATTAGTTACAATTTAGTTACAAAACATTTAAGAGTTTGCAACTAAATACTCAAATTAAAGGGAGGCTTTACAATGTTTAAAAGTAAAAAAATAGTCTTAGGGGCAGTAGTCTTAGCAACTATATTATCAACTTCAATAACAGGACAAGCTGCTAATTTCAAAACTTATGGAAGAGGATACAGTATAAACCCAATTTTTAATAGCAATAATACTTATAGAAATTGGCAAGTAATCAATTTGCCATCAAGAACTAGTATATACGAAGATATATATAATAATATTATTACTATATCAGTTAGACCACTTGAGCCAAGTGTACCAGAGACCCCTGTAACACCAGAAGAACCTATAACACCTGAGCAACCTGTTGCTCCAGAAGAACCTGTTGCTCCAGAAGAGCCTGTTGCTCCAGAAGAGCCTGTCGCTCCAGAAGAGCCTGTTGCTCCAGAAGAGCCTGTCGCTCCAGAAGAGCCTGTTG
>CAZXWU010000251.1:0-3048 GCA_964644495.1 uncultured Tissierella sp. | reverse complement strand
TCTTTTTCATACCTAATATTCACACGATCACTCCTCTCAATTATTTAATTCATACCCAAGTATAAGAAGTTTAAAATGGCAAATTTTATTCATCAAATCCCCTTAAAAAATATAACTTTGCACGGTCTTGCAAATTAATATAAACATTATATGATTTTAGGGTATACCTATATTAATTAATATTAGAGAGGTGATAATTTGATTGATAAAGAATACAAACTATTAAACAAAGATGAAAAAGTAAATAGACAAAAGGAGATCTCAAAGGTTTTTCTAAAGCTGGGCTTTATAGCCTTTGGTGGTCCTGCTGCCCATATATCTATTATGGATAATGAGATGATAGAAAAGAGAAGGTGGATTTCTAGGGAGAAGTTTGTGGACTTTATAGGTGTATCAAATCTTATACCAGGACCAAATTCCACTGAAATGGTAATGTATCTAGGTGGTCAAAGAGGCGGAGTACTGGGACTATTTAATGCAGGAATTTCCTTTATAACTCCTGCAATGATTATTACTCTTATATTTGCTTATCTTTATTCGGAGTATGGCACCATTCCCCAGGTAAGTTCAATTCTTGATGGTGTCAAACCCGTGACAATAGCTATAATATTTAATGCTTTATATAGGTTAAGTAAAACAGTTATTAAGGATAAGTTTGCTCTGTTTTTTGGGATACTTACATTCGGATTATATTCACTAGGAATTAGTGAGATTCCCCTCTTATTTTTATCAGGTATAATTGTAATGATAGTAAAGAATACAGATAAGTTTAAAAATAGATTATTCTCCATATCTAGTCCTCTAATATTTCTTATATTTTTAAAAATAGGAGCGGTTTTATATGGAAGTGGATATGTACTATTGGCATTTTTGGAGGCTAAATTTGTTGAAGAATTAGGAGTCCTAACTACATCACAAATCATAGATGCAGTAGCAATAGGACAGCTAAAGCCTGGACCAATATTTACAACTGCAACATTTGTAGGCTATCTACTAAGTGGCGCACCTGGAGCCCTACTTGCAACGGTGGGAATATTTTTACCATCTTTCTTTATAGTCTTGCTACTGGGGACATTCATAGACAAGGTGAGAGATTCGACTTGGATAGCTGGACTCTTAGATGGAATAAATATAGGATCTCTAGTTTTAATGGTAGGGGTAAGTGTTACTTTAGCTAGAGAGTCAATAATAAGCATACCAAGATTTTTAATATTCGCTATTTCATATCTATTGGTAAGTAAATTTAAAATAAATATTGTATGGCTAATTTTTCTAGGTGGTATTATTGGATGGATCATAGGGTGATAAAAATAATTGGTAACGGAAGTTACCGATTGTTTTTTGAATCTAGTATAGGATATACTCATATGTTAATTAGGAGGAGAGGGGAATGACCAATAAATATTTTGATGTTAAGGATAAAGTTTATGACATAACAGAAAAATATCCTGAAACTATAGATATATTTGCAGCAAATGGTTTTGAACAATTGAAGAACGACAAGATGCGCAAGCTAATGGGAAAGACTATTTCCCTGGAAATGGCTTGTAGGTCTAAGAGAGTGAATCTTGATCTCTTTGAAGATAAATTAGTTGGAGCAATAGAACAAGCAAGAACCACTGTAGATGGTGGAAGGGTAAATGAAATCTCATAGATGAAATAGAGAATGCTGGTATAGATCGAAGAAAGGTCTTGACAAGAGCAAAGCAAAACTAAAAAATAGGAGGAATATAAAATGCACGAAGGTTGTACAGGAAGTTTTGGGGATGGTAAAGCAGTTGTAGATAAAATAAGAATGATGGGTTTCAATACGAGGGAAATGCCTATGGCTATAGAATTAGAATGTGAATGTGGCAAAGAATTCTCAATGACACACCTAGAAACAAAATGTCCACATTGTGGAATGGTATATGGGGTAACCCCATGTTCAACCGCATTTGCAGAAAGAATTAAAGCTGCAGGAATTGATTATTAATTAGAGACGTATGTTTTAAAAAACTATCATAAAACTAGAAATTAATTTTAACTAGGTAACAAGGGTTACCGAGGAAAGCTACTAGAACAACTAATATATAGAAGAAGGTAAAAATTTTATAAACAAGAGATAAATTAATAAACAAACAAATTAATTATAATATAGGAGGAAAGTATTAAATGAGTGAACACAAGATGTTTTGTTATCAATGTCAGGAAGCAGCCGGAGGTACAGCTTGTACAAGAGTAGGGGTATGTGGTAAAACAGCAGATGTAGCTGCTCTACAAGACCTAATGATCTATACAGTAAAAGGTATTTCCGTTTTAGGATTAAAAGCTGATGAAATTGGTCATAAAGTAGAAGGTATGGATAGATTCGTAATTGAAGGTCTATTTATGACAATAACAAATGCTAACTTTGATAAGGAAAGATTCTTTGCAAAAATTAAAGAAGGTTTAGCATTAAGAAATGAATTAAAAGCAACTTTAGTTGAAAAAGGTGTAGAATTAAATGAACTTGAAGACGCAGCAACATTTACTGTAAACTCAAATGATGATATAGTATTCAAGTCAACGAGTGCAGAAGTAGGAGTTCTTGCGACTGAAAATGAAGATGTACGTTCATTAAGAGAACTTATTATATATGGATTAAAAGGTATGGCTGCCTATGCAGAGCATGCAGACAACTTAGGATATGAAGATGCGGAAATTGGTAGATTTATAAGAAAAGCTTTAGCTGCAACACTAGATGATAGTCTAAGTGCTGATGATTTAGTAGCATTAACTCTTAAAACAGGAGAGTATGGTGTTAAAGTAATGGCTTTATTAGATAAAGCTAATACATCTACTTATGGTAATCCAGAAATTACAGAAGTAAATATTGGTGTTAAAAACAATCCTGCAATCCTAGTATCAGGTCATGACTTAAAAGACTTTGAAGAATTATTAGAACAAACAGCAGGTACAGGCGTAGATATCTATACACATGGTGAAATGCTTCCAGCAAACTACTACCCAGCATTCAAAAAATATGATCACTTTGTAGGTAACTACGGAAATGCTTGGTGGCAACAA